>NZ_LZHM01000034.1:0-13626 GCF_001690875.1 Gilliamella sp. wkB18 | reverse complement strand
TATAACAAGAAGCTAATTACTTTTTATCTTTTTAACCGTTTAAAATAACAATAGATTAGATAAAAATAATATTTATAATTATTAGGTCTAATAAATAGTCTTATCAAAATTATATGTCAACTTTTCATTAAATAGTAAAATTAATACAAAATTGACATTGATGAGTAAGTAAGAACACAAAATTTATATACTAAAAAGGCTACAATTTTATGTTCTAAATAGCATGTAATGAAAAATGTATATAAACAAAAAAACTCAGCAGTAAATTTATGATTTACTGTAATTATAGATATTTATTAAGTCTTTTTACAATACTAAACACTAAATGAAGAACCACAACCACAAGTTGTAATTGCATTCGGGTTGTCTACCACAAAGCGAGAACCTTGTAACCCTTCGACATAATCAATGGTACCTCCAACTAAATATTGTAAGCTCATTGGATCGATTACCAGTGATACACCATTTTTTTCGATAGATAGATCGTCTTCATTTACTTTTTCATCAAATGTAAAACCATACTGAAATCCACTACAGCCACCACCAGTGATATAAACTCTTAATTTTAAATTTGGATTTTCTTCTTCGGTTACTAATGATTTCACTTTATTTGCAGCAGCATCTGTAAAGTTAATCGGTAAAGCATCACTCATTTTATTCTCCTAATATCTGGATTTACGTATTATATACTGCTCAAAAAAGAAATTACAAAATGAAAAATGCTATTGCTTAATTTTTTAATAGCTACCTTGAAATTTTTTCAATTCTATGAATAAATACCACATAATTTTGTCAAAGGATCACAACATGCTTACAAACTCATTAAAGTCAGAAAAATTATTTAACCAAGCATTATCAGTATTACCTGGCGGTGTTAATTCACCTGTACGAGCTTTTAACGGGGTTGGCGGAACTCCATTATTTATAAAACGAGCAAATGGAGCTTATATTTATGATGTTGATGAAAAAGCCTATATTGATTATGTTGGATCTTGGGGACCTATGATTTTAGGACATAATGATCCTGATGTTGCTAACGCAGTAATTAATGCTGTTCATAATGGATTAAGTTTCGGCGCACCAACTGAAATTGAAACCAAAGTAGCTAATCTAGTTACTGAGCTTATGCCATCTATTGAAATGTTACGTATGGTTAATTCAGGAACAGAAGCAACAATGAGTGCCATAAGAGTTGCTCGTGGCTTTACTGGACGTGATAAAATTATTAAATTTGAGGGTTGCTATCATGGGCATGCTGATTACTTATTGGTTAAAGCAGGCTCAGGCGCCCTGACTTTGGGTCATCCGACTTCTCCAGGCGTGCCAAACGATTTTGTAAAACACACTTTAGTTTGTGATTATAATAATCTTGAATCAGTTCAAAAACAATTTGAAAAATACCCTAACGATATTGCTGCAATCATTGTTGAACCTGTAGCAGGAAATATGAACTGTGTTCCAGCAAAAAAAGAATTTTTACAAGGTTTAAGAGCGCTATGTGATAAGTATGGTGCTCTTTTAATTATTGATGAAGTCATGACAGGCTTTAGAGTTGCACTTGGTGGAGCGCAAGATTATTATGATGTCGTACCTGATCTTACTTGTTTGGGTAAAATTATTGGCGGCGGAATGCCAGTTGGAGCATTTGGTGGTCGAACTCAGATAATGCAACAATTAGCCCCAACAGGACCAATTTATCAGGCTGGTACACTTTCAGGAAATCCTGTCGCTATGGCAGCAGGTTATACCACATTAACAAAACTCATGGATGTTGGTATCTATCAAGAATTAGAAGAAAAAACCGTAACACTAGTAAATGGATTATTATCTGCTGCTAAGCAATACAATGTTCCATTTTTAGTAAACCACGCAGGAGCCATGTTCGGATTATTCTTTACAAATGCCTCAGAAGTGACCAGCTACCAAGATGTGATGAATTGTAATATTGAATTATTCAAAAAATTCTATCATCATATGCTAACTGAAGGGGTTTATTTTGCCCCTTCAGCGTTCGAAGCTGGCTTCATGTCACTGGTGCATACAGATAACGAAATCAATCACACAATTGATGCAGCAAAACGTTTTTTTAGTAATATAAGTTAGTAATATCAAAAGCGATTAAAATATTAAACTATTAACATGGGTAATATATTTATGGTTAATCCACTAAAACAAGGTGAAAAAGCACCTCAATTTTCGTTGCCAGACCAAGATGGAGAGTTAATCAGCTCAAAAGATTTCAAGGGTCAACGGATGTTGATTTATTTTTATCCAAAAGCAATGACGCCCGGTTGTACTATTCAAGCATGTAATTTGCGAGATTGCGCTGATGAATTCAAAAAATATAATGTAGTAATAGTTGGTATTAGTTCTGACAAACCTGAAAAGCTATCACGTTTTGCAGAAAAAGAGCTGTTAAACTTTACCCTTCTCTCTGATGAAAATCATGAAATGTCCCAAGCTTTTGGCGTTTGGGGTGAAAAAGAATTTATGGGTAAAACTTACGATGGCATTCATCGTATTAGTTTTTTGATTGATAAAGAAGGAAAAATTGAACACGTATTTGATAATTTTAAGACAAGTAATCATCATGAAATTGTTTTAGATTACCTTAAAAATCAATCAAATTGATTCGAGTAAAAGCAGATTATTAAGTAATCTGCTTTTTTCTTTAATTAAAAATTATTAATTTCTTTTGGTTTAGGCCATGCATTAATAATTGCCTTCACTAATGTTGCAAGAGGAATTGCAAAGAAAATCCCCCAAAAACCCCATAAACCGCCAAAAACAATGACTGCTAAAATGATCACTAAAGGATGAAGATTGAGTTTTTCAGAAAATAAAAATGGAACTAGCAAATTGCCATCTAATGTTTGAATTAAAATATAGAAAAAAATTAAATAACCAAAATTTGCAGTTAATCCCCACTGGAATAGCGCAATTAAAACTACAGGAATACTTGAAATAATAATACCAATATAAGGAATAAGAACAGATAAGCCTACGATCACTGCAAGTAATAATCCATAATCTAACTCAAAATACCCAAATGGAATATAAACACACACAGTTAAAATGATGATATGTAAAACATTACCTACAATATAATTGGATATTTGCATATCCATTTCCGCCGCAACTTGTTTTAAAATAGTACGATTTTTAGGTAAAATTTTTGAACAATATCCCCATATTTTAGCTTTATCTTTTAGAAGAAAGAACATCATAACAGGTATTAATACCGCATTGATAACAACCGAAACTAACCCAAGTAAAGAAACGATTGAAAATTGCAATAAAGAATTTCCAGTTTGCACAACTTTATTAGTAATACCCTGAATAATAGAATCAAATAAGCCGACATCGATTAACTCAGGATAGTGTTCTGGCAATGAAGTTAAAAAATTATTGGAAAACTCTAACATCTGTGGAATATTTTTAATCAAACTAATACTTTGCTGCCAAATTAAAGGCAGCAAAATCATAATTCCTGCAAGCACAACTAGAATAAATAAAAACAACACAATGACAACAGCAAGCGTTCGAGGAATGTTTTTTCTATATAAAAAATTTACTGGAGTATCAAGTAGATAAGAAAGCACAATAGCAATTAATATAGGCAGTAATATTTTATTAAAAAAATAAATAATGAAAAATATAAAGATAATAACAACCAATAGCGAAACCACATGCGGGTTACTCAATTGCCTATTATACCAATTAACAAACAGTTTAAGCATTGCAAATACTCCTATTTTGCTTATTTTTATTAATTAAGTTTGTTTTTAAAATCCTAAATGAACAAAGGTAAAAAAGTTAATTTATCGTTTAAATCCCCCTAAAATACCTCGGGTGATTTGCTTGCTTATCTGATTTACAACTTGCCGTGTAGTGTTTTTAGCTATTTTTTGAGCAATACCATCATATGATTTACCTTTGGTGCCTTTATGACCAAAAAATAATGAGCTAAAAAAACCGAACACTCCGCCATAACTTTCTTGATTTGTTGAGCTATTAGTCTCTTTTTTATCAAAATTATTCACATCTGAATCAGCTAAATTATCAAATGAAAAACCATCTTGAAGTTTTTCATAAGCGGATTGTTGATCAATGGCATGTGAATATTTATTATAAAATTTTGATTGCTGAATCACATCGAATTGTTTTTGAGATGACATTATCCCCATTTTTGAACAAGGGGCTATAACATACCCGAGTTGAACCATATTAGGGCTTCCCTTTTCATCTAAAAACGATACGAGTGCTTCACCTACTCCTAATTCCATGATTGCTTTCTCAGTATCGAAGCTTGGATTGGCTCGCATTGTTTGTGCAGCCGCTTTTACGGCTTTTTGATCTTTAGGAGTAAAAGAGCGTAATGCATGTTGTACGCGATTACCTAATTGACCTAATATTGTATCTGGAATATCAGTAGGATTTTGGGTTGCAAAATACACTCCAACGCCTTTAGAACGAATTAAACGAACAACTTGTTCTATTTTATTTAAAAGTGCAGGCGCAATATCATTGAACAACAAATGTGCTTCATCAAAAAAGAAAATTAATTTTGGTTTATCAAGATCCCCAGTTTCAGGCAAACGTTCAAACAATTCCGATAGTAACCATAACAGAAAAACAGAATATAATTTAGGCGAATTATATAACTTATTGGCAGATAAAATATTCACAGCTCCACGACCTTGATCATCAACTTGCATCAGATCTTCAATGTCAAATCTAGGCTCGCCTAAAAAATATTCTGCCCCATCATTTTCAAGCGCCAATAGACCACGTTGGATTGCACCAATTGATGATAATGAAATGTTGCCATACTGAGTGGTTAATCTTTTCGAATTATCGCCAACAAATTGGATTAATGCACGAAGATCTTTGAAATCAATCAAGAGTAAACCATTATCATCAGCAACCTTAAATACAAGCTGTAAAACCCCTGATTGGATATCATTTAAATTTAATAAGCGCCCTAATAAAATAGGACCAATATCAGATACAGTGCTACGAACAGGTATGCCCTTTTCGCCAAACACATCCCATAATTCAACAGGAAACGAATCGGGTTGCCAGTTGTCAACACCCATATTTGCTAGCCGAGCTTGCAATTTTTCAGATAATATACCGTTTTCACCCAAACCGGTTAAATCACCTTTAACATCGGCCATAAAAACAGGCACCCCAATTTGAGAAAAACCTTCAGCCATTTTTTGTAGAGTAACCGTTTTACCGGTTCCTGTTGCACCGGTGATCAAACCATGGCGATTTGCGAAAGGAGCTAAAATAGATAAATCTTTACCATTGCTTTTGGCGATAACTATTGATTCACTCATGGATTAAATCCTCATAAAAATTGCTACTAAAATAGCCAATAATATTGTAAGCTGAAATAGTGATAACTGCTATTGTTATTATTTCACTCAACCTAACTAGGGAGTAGCTATGTTTCCAGAATACCGAGAAGTAATATCAAAATTAAAAAATTCCGATCTCCGCTTTCAAAAATTATTTGATAAACATAATGAACTTGATCAAAAAATTAAAAATATTGAAAATGGAATTATTGTTGATACGACCGAAACAATAGAAGCATTGAAAAAACAGAAACTTAAAATTAAAGACGAAATTTATGATATTTTAAGAAAAACTAATGATAACCATTTAAAACTGTAACTTACCAATATATTGTTAAAAAATTTAGTTATTATCTCTTTTAATAATTTCATATTCGTTTAGAGAGATAAAAAAACCCCATTACTGGGGTTTTTTATTGTATGCTAACTTACATAATTATACTAATTATTTATTTTGAAATTATATTACACTTATATTTTTTCAATTTACGCCTTTATTTACTAATTTTCTTTCTGCTTTTTTTAGTTTTCGACTTTTAATAAGGACAATTAAGTTTTTGTGAGGTGTTTTCATATTTCATTTTCCTTCTAATTATAATTATATGATTTAAATAATTTTTTACATATATAAGCGACTTGAGTATCGCTTATATATTAGTTTGCGAAACTAAAACCATTGACCGAAACGCTTAATATAAATACGTTTCATTAATTGAGCAACACAACAATAGCTAAATAGTGTTACCAAAAGCCAAGGAAAATATAACCATGGCAGTGGCTGTAATCCAATCAAGCTCCCAAGTGGAGAAAATGGAATATAAATACCTACAGCCATAACAAATAAAGTCATTACAACAACAGGAAACGCAGCTGTACTTTGCACAAATGGAATTTTTTGGGTTCTAAGCATATGTACTACCAAAGTTTGTGAAAGTAAGCCTTCAATAAACCAACCTGAATGGAATAATGATTGTGCTTCTATGCTGTTAGCACTAAACACAAACCACATCAATACATAAGTTGTGATATCGAAAATAGAAGACGTTGGACCAATCCAGATCATAAATCGCCTAATATTTAGCGCATCCCATTTACGTGGTTTTTGTAAAAACTCATCATCCATTTTGTCCCATGGTAATGAGAGTTGTGAAATATCATACAGCAAATTTTGAATGAGTAAATGTATCGCTAGCATAGGTAAAAATGGTAGAAACGCACTAGCAACCAATACTGAAAAAATATTACCAAAATTTGAACTTGCTGTCATATTTAAGTATTTCATGATATTACCAAAGGTTTCACGCCCACATATTACACCTTCCTCTAATACCATTAGGCTCTTTTCAAGCAAAATAATATCGGCTGATTCTTTCGCGATATCAGTTGCGGTATCAACAGATATCCCAACATCGGCATCACGAAGTGCTGGCGCATCGTTTATACCATCACCTAAAAAGCCCACAGTATGGCCATTATCTTGTAATAATCGAATAATTCGTGATTTTTGCAATGGTGTTAATTTAGCAAAAATAGTACGTTGTTCGATTTGTATTTTAAGTTCGGCATCGTCCATTTTTTCAATTTCAGTGCCTAGTAGTGGTATACCTGGTTCTAAACCGACTTCTCGACACACTTTGATAGTAATAATTTCGTTATCACCTGTTAAAACTTTAACACCCACACCATGCTCATTTAAAGCCGAAATTGCTTCAAATGCACTTTCTTTTGGTGGATCTAAAAAGGTTAAAAAACCACGAATTGCAAGGGCTGTTTCGTCTTGTACTGTATATTGCGCTTTTGTTTCGCTAGCGGGAATATCTTTTATACCAACCGCTAACACTCTAAAGCCATCTTTGTTATAATCATGCGCTAAAGCAATTAATGCTTGTTTACGTTTATCATCTAATGGTAAATATTCGCCATTTTCATAAACATGACTTGCAATCGATAGCATTTCTTCAACAGCACCTTTACAAATCATTAAATGGTTATCACTATCATTTTGTACTACCACCGATAAACGACGACGCACAAAATCAAACGGTAATTCATCAATTTTTTTGTATAAACCAACTCCTACCTTTTTCATATTGGTTTTTTCTTCAGTAAAGCGGATAATCGCTTTATCCATTAAATTTTTCATACCACTTTGATAATAGCTATTAAGCCAAGCAAGCTCTAAAACTGTAGGATCGACTTTACCATTAATATCAAGATGATGTTCTAAAATAATTTTATCTTGAGTTAAAGTACCCGTTTTATCGGTACATAAAATATCCATTGCGCCAAAATTTTGAATGGAATTAAGCCGCTTAACAACTACTTTACGTTTCGCCATACCAACTGCGCCTTTAGCTAGATTAGCGCTAACAATCATAGGCAACATTTCAGGAGTTAACCCAACTGCAACAGCTAAAGCAAATAATGCAGCATCGCCCCAATCTCCTTTAGAAAAACCATTTAGCACAAAAACGATTGGTACCATAATCATCATAAAGCGTATTAAAAGCCAACTAACACTATTCACCCCACGGTCAAATGAGGTTTCAGCACGAGATCCTACAATTGATTTTGCCAATGTTCCAAAATGAGTATCCCCACCTGTTGCAATAACAATGGCTGTAGCGGTACCACTTACAACATTGGTTCCCATATAACAGATATTATTGACATCAAGTAAATTGTCTTTGTCGATATCAGTGGCACCTACATTGCTCGTTTTTTGGGTAACCGCACCTAATGTATCGTACTTCTCAACTGGAATTGACTCACCAGTTAGCACTGCTTGGCTAACAAATAAATCTCGTGATTCAATTAAACGAACATCAGCCGGAATCATATCGCCTGCGGACAAATAAACAATATCTCCCGGAACAATTTCACTTAATGGAATTTCAATGCGTTCGGGGGTCATATCTTTATGTGCACGACGCAATACCGTGGCTGTTGTGCGAATCATTGACTTTAAAGCTTCGGCTGCCTTATTAGATCTAAACTCTTGCCAAAAGCGCAATAATCCACTTAACGATACCATTGTCAAAATAATGATGATACCGGTTAAATCGGTTTCTTCGCCTTTTTGCAAAGGTAACCAATAGTCAGTCACAAAGCTGACAATAGCTAAAACTAATAATACAAATATAAATGGATTATTAAATGCCATTAATAATTGCACTAAAATTGATGGCACTTTTTCGCGAGCCACTTCGTTTTTACCATACTGTTCAATTCTAGATTTTGCATTTTCTTGCGTTAATCCTGAAAGGCTGGTTTGAAATTTAGATAAAATACTATCAAGGCTATTTTGTGCTTCGCTGATAGCTTTCACATCTAAATTATTTGGATTTTTAATTTTTGAAATATTTTTAGTCATCTTATGTACCTATATTCATTTTGGCAAATAAACGCCTACTCATTGTTAACAACATAACAATAAGCAAATCAAAATTTATGATGAGCTAAGAATTTATTGCATAGCAAAAAAGTAGCTAAAAAAGCTATTGCTGAGCATAAATATAAATTAGCAAAAAGAAATTAATTAAGAATTAGATACAACTCGGTGGCTCTAAATGTTTTTCTGAAAGATACAATAGACACAACATTAGCATTTGTGCACATTGATGTTTTGCGTTTGTGTGATAGCGTATAAGAAAATGCATATCGTTCACCGTTACCGTTTATCAATTCGGCTTGTGAACTGAAAAAATGATTATTTAGACAAGTTCATAACCGATAATGATTGTTTGAATTTATCTCCCCACATTTTGGGGTGACCCGATTGAGTGTCCATATTTCTCCTGTAAATTGAACTCAGCGCTTTGGATTTCAACTTTTCTTCACCCTCATTTTTAACGACCTTTATAGTTAAAAAAGTAAGAAAAAGCTCAAAGACGGGCAATTTATACGCCCTTACAGAAAATAAGTCAACGGGTCATATAAAATAATCTTTGTAAATGCTTAAAAACAGCACTGAAAGTGCACAATATAGCTAACTATAGTGAAATCAATACAACTTTTGCCTACATCAGCAATTCTTTCATTATAACTGCTCATCTATTACAACAATAAAAAATTAAAATTGCACATATCAAATAATTGACTTGCTATACAGCCATACTTAATGCCCTATTATAATAGACATTAAGTATGAATATTTAATTGTGCATTTTTAAGTTGATCGACAAGATTAAGTAATGATTGATTAAGCTGAATCATAAATTGTTGATACGAAAATTCTTTTTTACTGATCTCCTCAAGCTGTAGTTCCCAATGTGCAGTCATATCTGGCATAGACATAATATCAGGAAGCGATAATATAAGATTTCGACCGACTTGTGTTGATTTTATCGATTTACCTTGACGAGTTAAAAACTGACGTTTAAATAACAGTTCAATTATACCTGCTCTTGTTGCCTCAGTACCTAAACCATCCGTTTCACGTAATATTTTCTTGATTTCAGGATCCTTAACAAATCGAGCAATACCGGTCATAGCTGAAAGCAAGGTGGCATCCGTAAATGGCTTTGGTGGTTGGGTTTCTTTACTGATAAGTTCTGCATCTATACATTGAACATTTTCACCTTTTTTAACTAATTTGGTTAAAAGTGCGTTACTATCGTTACTCTCATTTACGGAATCAGCTTGATTATTTTTGGTTCCAAATAATACTTTCCAACCAGCATCTAACATTTGGTTTGCTTTTGAAACGAATTTTCCACCTTGAATATCAACTTCAATTTGCAATTCAGAATACTTATAAGCTGGATAAAATTGTGCTAAATATTGTGTTGCAATAACTTGATAAACTGCTTTCTCATTGCTAGACAAATTGTCCATTTTAGCCTTACGCAAAGTCGGGATAATAGCATGATGAGCTTCAACTTTTTTATCATTCCATATTTTTGTTCTTAAAGTAAAATCCGCATTATCAATCGCCGTTTTTAATTCAGGACAATTATTTTCAATTGCCGATTTTACCCCTGTCACTTGCTTAAGATGCTCTTCTGGCAAATAACGACAATCCGATCTTGGATAAGTTATTAATTTGTGTTTTTCATATAACGATTGACAAATATCGAGCACTTCTTGTGCGCTTAATCCATTTTTCTTTGCCATATCAATTTGTAATGCAGATAAATTAAATGGCATAGGAGGAGCTAGCTCTTTCTTTTTATTGCTAACTTTATCAATTACACCGATTTGATTTTTAATTCTTTTACAAACATTTTCTGCTAATGCCTTAACTAATACTCGTCCTTCTTCGTCTTGATAAGGAGCACAAGCTTCGCTAGGCAGCCACTTTGCTTTAAAAAGCTCATTATGTTTAGTTTGAATCACCGCAAAGACTTCATAAAATGGTTTAGGCACAAACTGCTCTATCTCAAAATCTCGTCTTACAACCAAGCCTAAAATAGGGGTCTGCACTCGCCCAATTGATAACACACCGCGATAACCATTTTTTTGTCCAACAATTGTACACAACCGACTCATATTAATACCATAAAGCCAGTCTGCTCGTGCTCTTGCTAATGCTGAAGTTGATAAAGGGATGAAATCTTGATTACTACGTAATTGCTGTAATGATTTTTCAACAGCGCTAGCATTCAAATCGCTGATTAAACAACGTTGTATTGCTTTGCGTTTATCTGGGGATAATTGGCAATAATTTAAAACTTCATCAACTAATAATTGCCCTTCTCTATCAGGATCACCAGCATGCACAATCTGATCTGCTGATTTAATCAGTTCCACCAAAATATCAAATTGCTTTTTCGTATTGTCTTTCGGCATCAATACCCACTTTTCAGGTACGATAGGCAAATCGCTAATTATCCATTTTTTATATCGGGGATCATAAACTTCTGGTGTGGCTTGTTCTAATAAATGCCCAATACACCAGCTTACAACATCACCATTACTTGCTTTAATAAACCCATTACCCTTTTGATGAGGCTTGGGTAATACATCAGCAATAGCTCTTGCTAAACTAGGCTTTTCGGCAATAAATAAACGATAAGACTGATTAAATTGCATAAAAATGATTATTCATTAAAAAATTCCAAACAGCATAAGCTTGTTAAACTTATCGAATCAACAAACCAAATTTATTTTCAAATTCAAATAGTTGGTTGCATTTAGCTCTTAAAAGCATTACCCAAAAAAAAGTTAAAATTAACATTTCATCGCCAATCCAGTCTTGATAATAAGCTTGAATCCATTTTAAGTGCATATCTTTAAATAACGATTTAATAATATCCATATTTTCAGCTTTATAACATTTATAATATTCTACTTACTTTTAAAAAAATCACGCCACTTACCACCATTTTTTATATTTAAGCCAAATAATTGAAACAATACAAATAACAGCAAGTAGTCCCATTAATCCAACAAAAGACCATCCTTGCTCACTAAAAGGAATACCAGCTAAATTGACCCCAAGCAAACTAGTTAAAAAAGTAATCGGCGTAAAAATAATGGTAAACAATGACATCAAATAAATTCGTTTATTGGTCGATTCGGCCAAAAAGCTATTAATTTGCTCCATAATTGATGCTAACCGTAATAAACAGCTATCAATGTCAGATATATAGTGATTTTGTTGATTGGAAATATCATGTAATCGTTGACGATCATTATCATCAATCCATGATATTCTTTCAGTTGAAATCTTAACAAAAATATCACGTTGCGGTGATAATAAGCGCCGTAAAACAATCAATTGCTTACGTACCCGACCTATTTCTTTATAAGAAAAGATACGTTGATTTAAAACTAAATCTTCGAGCTTAATAATTTTATTATGAACACTGTTAAAAGATAAATTCACTTGATCACTGATTAACTCAGATACTTGAATTAGCCAATCAGCAACATCAACCGGACCAATCCCTTTTTCTAAATTATTTTTCAATTGGGAAATAGCATCAATTTGTTGGTGCCGTGCTGAAATAACTAAGTTATCTGTAATATAAAAGCGAAATGTAACAATCGGATCGGGTAATTCATTTGGTATAAAATTAACCCCTTTTAAAACCACTAAAATGCCTGTATCAAAGCGAATTTCTTTAGAAATTTGATTCGGTTTTATTAATTCATTCTTGACCAGTTCAGGGATTAAATTTGTCTCGTTTATCCATTTTATTGTATCTGGATTAGCAAAATTTAAATGAATCCAACTTGGTTGCTGTACCGAAGCCTCATTGTCTACATTCAAGGGATTAGCATTACCTTTTCCATCCAATTGGCAACTAAAAATAGGCTTTGCAGCTAAAAGGTTAGAAACAGAAATTGAACTTCCACTATTATGGCTACTCATTATTCAGCCCCATTTGTTAAGTTTTCTTAATTATATACTGAAAATAACCAAAAATGCAGCGCTTGATTTGCCATAGCTTGAATTATTTAATGCGTTAAATAACTGGAAGGGCTAACGAATTGTCGGGTGGGCAATAACACAATACTCAACGCCATACCATTGATAAATACTATCGGCTGTTAGCACATCGATTGGGCGCCTTATTTAACGACCTTTCCTTGATTTTCAATGCGTAGCTCTTTGAGTCATCTTTCACTTGCAGGTAGCTTCAAAGACATTGAATCCCAAAATAAACATAACCGTATCTAAAGTTAATATACTTCCCAAAATAGTAGCAACAAAGTAAAGGCAGGCATAAAAAATCTGATCATTGTGATCCTGACGAATAAAGGCACAATAGGTATTATTGGCATAGCTTAAGCGATCGTCATGCAGGGGCACTAAACGTGGACCTTTATCTAGATCCCCAAACCAACCAAAGATTTGTGGGCGGTATTTTGATGGCATAATTATTCCTTATTCCTTAATCATCTGGGTTATTCCGTTATATGGTGCCGTTGTTTGATTTCGGCGAGCTCTTCTTGCGATGTGGCATTAAACGCTTCGACCATCCATTCGGGCCAGCCTTCACCTTCAATCCTATGGGCTTTAAATTCCGCTTCTTGATCTGATTTATATTCACCGTCATCGATATTGGCAGATTTATAATGCACCATAAAACTATTGATCCACCCCCAAACAAATGTACTTCCTGCACCGGCTCGCATAGGATCTAACATAATATGATCTATCACTTGGTGCGTGCCCGGTTGGCAGACCATTAACACGGTTGAACTTAAGGCATTACGTGACATATTATGAATAATAACACCGTGCAAATCGTTCCAATCATATTCTTTTATTCGGCGTTTTTTCGGTTGTAAAAATACCGAAGGGTGATGT
>NZ_LZHM01000033.1:0-96921 GCF_001690875.1 Gilliamella sp. wkB18 | reverse complement strand
CAGCGCCGCCGTCATCAGTGACGTATAATGGCGTGGGTGGTGCACATACGATACCGGTAGCATTAAAAGAGAAGTCTATTACTTTCACGAGCGTTGAGGTGAATGATATGGCTTTGGGCTACCGTGCCTCGGATGCAGATATCACTATCATCAAAACAGCGTTAAAAGACAATGTGGTGGTGGGTGATATAGTGCCGTATACTCTTAAAGTAATTAACAATAAAGCACAACCAGCAAATATCAAAATTAAAGATATTTTACCTGCGGGCTTTAAATTTGTTAATGGTTCATCACGAGTTAACGGTAAGAAAGTGATGGATCCGAAAGGTGGCAGAACGGTGACGTATGACAAGGTAAGTTTATCGGGTAATGGTGAAATGGTGATTAGCTATATGTTAGTGGTGGGTTCAGGTGTAACTCAAGGTGAGTATACGAACACAGCAATGGCATTAAATTCCTTAACAGGTAAGGTGGTGTCAAATATAGCTCAAGCAACAGTGACAGTGACGTCAGACCCATTATTTGATAATGCATTAATTTTTGGTAAAGTGTTTGTGGACAAAAATGGTAATGGAGTGCAAGACGAAGGTGAGGAAGGACTTGGTGGCGTGAAATTAATCACGGTGCGAGGAGAGATTATCACAACTGATGCACATGGGCGTTACCATTTAGTCGATGTATCGGGTGGACGTTGGGAACGTGGTGGTAACTTTGTTATCAAACTCGATCCACGAAGCTTACCGAAGGAATACCGTGTTAGTGGTCGTAATCCTAAGGTAGTAAGGGTATCACCAGGCTTACCAAGTAAAGTTGACTTTGGTGTGATAGAAGTTCAGCCCTAATTATTTAACCTAGATAAAAACAGACAAGGATGTCTGTTTTTGTAATTTTTCCCCGTTTATCGGGGTTTTTTATTAACAATTTGATGTAAGATAATTTATTGTTAATACTTAACCAAGTTTATAAATAGCTCTTCATTTTTTAATTAACAAAGATTTTTAATCAATTCATTATGCCAGAAATGTGCTATCGTCGTAATAATGATATTTTTAATATTAATTAGTACGATTTGAATTATAGATAATATGGTTAATGTAATAATAGTAAGCCGTAAGCCCCAATTACATTGGGGGTTAATTGGAATTTTCTTTTATTGCTTATAGTGGGATAAAAATTTAGCAAATCTTCCAATAGCATCTTCAAGTTCACCTAAATGAGGTAAAGCAACAATTCTAACGTGATCTGGTTTATGCCAATTAAACCCAGTTCCTTGCACAAGTAACACTTTTTCGTGTAATAAAAAATCTAAAACTAATTTTTGATCATTGTGAATATTAAACTTTTTTTGGTCAAGTTTTGGAAATAAATACAATGCACCTTGTGGTTTAGTACATGAAACGCCAGGAATATCATTAAGTAATTGCCATGCCAACATGCATTGATCGTAAAGTCGTCCTCCGGGTACAATAAATTCATTAATACTCTGATAGCCACCTAGTGCACCCTGAATTGCATGCTGTAGGGGCACGTTAGCGCACAAGCGCATTGATGCGAGCATATTTAAACCTTCTATATAACCTTTTACATGGTTCTTTGGTCCACAAAGAGCCATCCAACCTTGTCTAAAACCTGCAACGCGATAAGTTTTTGATAATCCACTCATTGTTACTACAAATAAATCGGGAGCCAGTGCAGCTATTGAGTAATGAACTGCATCATCATATAAAATTTTATCGTAAATTTCGTCAGAAAAAATTATCAAATTATTTTGACGAGCAATTTCTGCGATCCCAAGAAGAACTTCTTTACTATAAACTGCACCAGTTGGATTGTTAGGATTAATGATAACAATACCTTTGGTTTTTGTAGTGATTTTTCGTTTAATATCGTCTAAATCGGGTGACCAATTAGCTTGCTCATCACACAAATAATGAACAGCATTTCCACCTGATAAGCTAATTGCCGCTGTCCATAATGGGTAATCTGGCATTGGGACTAAAACTTCATCTCCACTATTGAGCAGTGCCTGCATAGATTGAACAATCAGTTCAGATACGCCATTACCGATATAAATATCTTCAATACCTAGGCTAATAATTCCTCTGGCTTGATAATGTTGCATAATGGCTTTACGAGCGGAATAAAGACCTTTTGAATCAGAGTATCCTTGTGAAGAAGATAAATTACGAATAACATCTATTAATAATTCATCTGGAGCGGAAAAACCGAAAGGTGCGGGATTTCCAATGTTCAATTTGAGAATGGTTTGACCTTCTTCTTCCAGTTGTTTTGCGAGGTCAAGAATTGGCCCACGGATGTCGTAACAAACATGATCCAGTTTATTGGATTTTTGAAAATCTATCATTGTGTTGTCCTTTCAGTTTATTGTGATGATCTTTTTTTATTTTATGGAAAAACAATTTACTCCTATTAAATTAAATTTTGAAGGTGATATTATGATTAGCTCAATAAATAAATTTTAATTGTATTATATTTGTTCGGAGAGTTTTATGAAAACCATTTTAACTGTTATTGGTAAAGATCGAACGGGCATTATTGCTGGTATTAGCCAGAAATTATATGAATTAGACATTAATATTTTAGATGTCAGCCAAACTATCATGGATGAATATTTCACGATGATAATGCTACTTGATTTATCCAAAATTAATTTCTCATTTGATGAAGCAAAAGCTGCACTTATTCAAACTGCCTCTAAGCTTAGAGTAAAAGTGAATCTACAACGTGAAGAAATTTTTGAAGCCATGCATCGTTTATAATCTAATTTTTAATAAGGATAATATGAATGGAAACTAAGCAAATACTCGAAACCATTAAAATGATCGAGGAAGAAAAACTCGATATTCGTACAATAACTATGGGTATTTCATTGCTTGATTGTATTGACAGTGATGGAAAAAAAGCTCGTCAAAAAATCTATAACAAAATTACTCATCTTGCCAAAAATCTTGTTAAAGTTGGTGACGAAATCGCAGCTGAATTTGGCATTCCAATTATTAACAAACGTATTTCAGTGACCCCTATTTCGTTAATTGCTGGTGCTAGCGATGACAAAGACTATGTTGAATTTGCTAAAACACTTGATGACGCTGCCAAAGCGGTTGGTGTTAACTTTATTGGCGGTTTTTCGGCATTAGTACAAAAGGGTTATCATAAAGGTGATGAGATTTTAATAAAATCAATTCCACAAGCGCTAGCAAAAACAGAACGCGTTTGCTCATCAGTCAATGTAGGGTCTACTCAAACAGGGATCAACATGGATGCAGTAAAACAGATGGGAAAAATCATCAAAGAAGCAGCAGAATTAACGGCAGATAACAGCAGTATGGCATGTGCTAAATTGGTGGTATTTGCCAACGCAGTTGAAGATAATCCTTTTATGGCAGGTGCTTTTCATGGTGTAGGAGAAGCGGATTGTGTGATTAATATTGGCGTAAGTGGTCCTGGCGTTGTTAAACGTGCACTTGAAAAAGTTAAAGGGGAACCATTTGATGTTGTTGCTGAGGCGATCAAAAAAACAGCGTTTAAAATCACTCGTATGGGACAGTTGGTTGGTAAAGAGGCTTCTGAACGTTTGGGCGTTAAATTTGGTATCGTTGATTTATCATTAGCACCAACCCCAGCAATTGGTGATTCGGTTGCTCATATTTTAGAAGAAATGGGATTACAAGCCGTTGGCACACACGGCACTACAGCGGCGCTAGCAATGCTTAATGATGCAGTTAAAAAAGGCGGCGTAATGGCCTGTGGTCATGTTGGTGGATTAAGTGGTGCATTTATTCCTGTTTCAGAAGATGCAGGAATGATTGATGCAGTAAATAATGGTGTGCTCAATCTTGAAAAACTCGAAGCGATGACCTGTGTTTGCTCTGTTGGGCTAGATATGATTGCTATACCCGGCGATACACCAGCTGAAACTATTTCTGCGATCATCGCTGACGAAGCAGCAATAGGTGTAATTAATCATAAAACAACTGCTGTTCGCATAATTCCTGCTATAGGATTAAACGTTGGCGACAATATTGAATTTGGAGGGCTACTTGGTCATGCGCCAGTTATGCCAGTAAATAAATTTAGTTCATGTGATTTTATTAATCGTGGTGGACGAATTCCTGCGCCAATTCATTCCTTTAAAAACTAAAATATTGACCTCATCAAGTTGATAATGGATGCTAAGGATTAATAGCTAGTATCCATTTTTATATTGATAAAATTACAAAACATAAAAAAATAATTAGCCGATGATTGTAATTATTGGCATAGGTTGTGTTAAACTCGGAGCATTGTTAGTATGAACCATATTTTAGTTATATGAATAATATTTATGCATAACACATTTTCTGATAGTTATCGCCAAAGGTTTGGTGGTATTGCAAGACTTTATGGTGAATCAACACTACGGTATTTTTCCCAAGCGCATATTTGTGTAATTGGTATTGGTGGCGTAGGTTCTTGGGTCGCCGAATCACTTGCTCGTAGCGGCATTGGTCAAATTACACTGATTGATATGGATGATGTCTGTGTGACAAATACCAATCGCCAAATTCATGCTTTAAAATCCAATATTGGGAAAGCTAAAACCTCGGTTATGGTTGAACGTATTTTACAAATTAACCCTGAATGTATCGTGAATGAAATTGATGATTTTATTAATATGAATAATGTTGGTGAATATTTAGGAACAAAACTATTCCCACGTTATCACTATATTATTGAGGCAATTGATAGTGTATACGACAAAGCTGCTGTACTTGCATATTGTAAGCGACAAAAATTGAAAGTAATTACCATTGGTGGCGCAGGGGGGCAAAAAGATCCAACTCAAATTAAAATTGCTGATTTGGCAAAGACAATTCAAGACCCATTGGTAGCGAAGTTACGTGAGAAACTAAAGTATAATTATAAATTAAATAAAGATAGCAAAGGTAAATATGGTATTCCTTGTGTGTTTTCGACTGAGCAACTAACGTATCCTTCTAAAAATGGACAAATATGCTTAACAAAAAGTAAAGCGAATGGTCCTAAAAAAATGGATTGTGAATCAGGATTTGGCGCAATTACAACCGTTACAGCTACTTTTGGCTTTATTGCTGTAAGTTATGTATTAAATAAATTATGCGAGGGTTGATTTATTTGTCTGTGACAATTATTTAATATCTTCTTTTATCACCAATCTCATTTAATAACAGTTATTTTATTATTAAAAGCTATAGTTTTATCTTTATTGATCTATGTCACAAAAGTGGTTATTGATTAAGATACTCTTTCAATTTTTGTACAATATATTATTGTATAAAGTAAAAAACTGATTTAGGATAGCCCTTAATTCGTTTTTTATTATGCTTAAGCGCTAAAAATAGTTTCATGGAAGACGCCAAACGATTCAAGTTTATTTTTTAATTTCAAGGAGTAATCTATGGCAGTAACTAATATGAATGAGTTAAATGAGTTAATGGAGCGAGTAAAAAAAGCGCAAGAAACTTATTCAACTTATACACAAGAGCAAGTGGACAAAATTTTCAGGGAAGCGGCAAAAGCTGCTGCAGCTGCGAGAATTCCACTGGCACAGCAAGCGGTTGCTGAGTCTGGTATGGGAATTGTTGAAGATAAAGTCATAAAGAATCTTTTCGCTGCAGAATATATTTTAAATAAGTATCGTCACGATAAAACTTGTGGAATAGTGGCTGAAAATGAGCCTTATGGAACAATTACTTTGGCCGAACCTTTGGGTATTATTTGCGGCATTGTACCAACCACTAATCCAACTTCCACAGCAATTTTCAAATCTTTAATCAGTTTAAAAACTCGTAATGCAATTGTTTTTTCACCTCATCCTCGAGCTAAAAAATCAACGATTGAAGCTGCTCGTATCGTATTAGATGCTGCGATTAAAGCTGGGGCACCAAAAGATATTATTGGTTGGATTGATGAGCCATCTATTGAGTTATCAAATGCTCTGATGCATCATGATGATATTGCTGCTATTTTGGCAACCGGCGGACCAGGTATGGTAAAAGCAGCTTACAGTTCAGGTAAACCAGCATTAGGAGTTGGAGCAGGTAATACACCTGTGGTTATTGATGAAACAGCTGATTTAAAACGTGCTGTGGCTTCTGTGCTTATGTCTAAAACATTTGATAATGGGATGATTTGTGCTTCAGAACAAGCAATTGTTGTGGTTGATTCTGTCTATGATGAGGTGCGTCGTTTATTAACTCAATATGGCGCATATGTTCTAAATGCTAAAGAAACTATGGCTGTACAAGCAATTATTTTAAATGATAAAGGTGCGTTAAATGCCAATATTGTTGGTCAGCCAGCAGTTAAAATTGCTGAAATTGCTGGCATCAAGGTGCCAGCTGGTTCAAAAGTACTTGTTGGTGAAGTGAGTAAGGTTGATCTATCTGAACCTTTTGCCCATGAAAAACTTTCGCCAACGCTTGCTATGTTTAAAGCTAAAGATTTTGCTGAAGCAGTGGATAAAGCTGAAAAATTAGTTGAAATGGGTGGTATGGGGCATACTTCGGTTCTTTACACTGATCAAGATAGCAACAGTGAACGTATTGCTTATTTTGGTAGTAAAATGAAAACTTGTCGTATTTTAATTAATCAACCTGCTGCTCATGGTGGTATTGGTGATTTGTACAATTTTGATTTAGCGCCATCTTTAACATTAGGATGTGGCTCTTGGGGAGGAAACTCGGTATCTGAAAATGTTGGGCCGAAGCACTTAATCAATAAAAAAACAATCGCTAAGAGAGCAGAAAACATGTTATGGCATAAATTACCAAGTTCTATCTACTTTAAACGTGGCTCACTTCCTGTTGCTTTGAATGAGGTTGTTGAACAAGGAGCAAAACGAGTCTTTTTAGTCACTGATAAATTCTTATTTAATAATGGTTACTCAAAACAAATCACAGATCAATTAGAATCACAAGGAGTTATCTGCGAAACATTTTTTGATGTAGAGGCTGATCCGACTTTAAGCATAGTATATAAAGGCACTGAATCAATGATAGCTTTCCAACCCGATACGATTATTGCTTTGGGTGGTGGTTCTCCAATGGATGCAGCGAAAATTATGTGGGTGCTTTATGAACATCCTGAAACAAAATTTGATGAATTAGCATTGCGTTTTATGGATATTCGTAAACGTGCATGCCATTTCCCTAATATGGGTAAAAAAGCAAAACTAATTTGTGTGACAACTACTTCTGGTACTGGTTCTGAAGTGACTCCATTTGCTGTTGTTACTGATGATGCAACAGGTCAAAAATATCCATTAGCGGATTATGCTATTACGCCTCATATGGCAATAGTTGATGCAAATTTAGTTATGAATATGCCTCGCTCGCTTTGTGCCGCTGGTGGTTATGACGCAGTGACTCATGCATTAGAAGCTTATGTATCAGTTATGGCAAGTGAATTTTCTGATGGGCAAGCGTTACAAGCGCTAAGCATACTTAAAGCTTATTTACCAATAAGCTACAAAGAAGGGGCTAAAAATCCTATTGCTCGTGAAAAAGTACATAGTGCTGCAACATTAGCGGGTGTTGCTTTTGCTCAAGCATTTTTAGGTGTTTGCCACTCAATGGCACATAAAATTGGTGCTGCTTTCCATATTCCACATGGTGTAGCAAATGCAATGTTAATCAGTAATGTTGTACGTTTCAACGCAACGGATAAACCTACTAAACAGGGTACTTTCAGCCAATATGGTTATCCTAAAGCAATTAGTCGTTATGCGGAAATCGCTGATCATTTAGGTTTAACCACGGCTGCTGATAATAATCAGAAGAAAGTTGAGAAATTAATTGGTTGGTTAGATCAACTCAGAAAAGATCTGGATATTCCATTTTCTATTAAAGAATTTGGTGTAGATGAAAAAGCATTTTTGGAGGAAGTCGATCAGCTTGCAGTAGATGCCTTTGATGACCAATGCACTGGTGCCAATCCTCGTTACCCTCTAATTGCGGAGTTAAAACAAATTCTTCTTGATACTTATTATGGTCGTATATATCAAGATAAAGGTGATATTAGTGAAGATATAGTTGAAACTAAAAAATGAGCAACTAAAAATAATATAAAATATTATTTTGATTAAATAAAACCCCAAAATTGTCTAATATTTTGGGGTTTTTTATATTTTTGATTTTTTTTTAAGCAAACAAAATAAAATTTGTTTTTTTTGCTTGCAAGGTGAAATGTTCTAGTTCATAATGCGCAGCACTTAGGCCGGCTTAGCTCAGTAGGTAGAGCAACTGACTTGTAATCAGTAGGTCGCCAGTTCGATTCCGGCAGCCGGCACCATTTTCCTAAGTAGACAAATTTATAAAAGTTCGGGGTGGGGTTCCCGAGCGGCCAAAGGGAGCAGACTGTAAATCTGCCGTGTCACACTTCGAAGGTTCGAATCCTTCCCCCACCACCATTAATGTTAGCAATAGCTAATTGAAGCATTTAGGTAGCCTAGTTTGAACATGCGGGCATCGTATAATGGCTATTACCTCAGCCTTCCAAGCTGATGATGCGGGTTCGATTCCCGCTGCCCGCTCCAATTGCTGATATAGCTCAGTTGGTAGAGCGCACCCTTGGTAAGGGTGAGGTCGGCAGTTCAAATCTGCCTATCAGCACCATTCTTGTTATTCTCCTAAACTTCTAAAAATATCGAATTTGACTGCTTAAAAGCTTGTCACTAGACAGCTTTATCTGTTATCATCTAGAGCTAATTTTAAGTTAGTATTATGTTTATATAAAATATAATACTTGGTTAATGTGGTGAATCACCACCGATTTGTATTACATTTGAGGGACAATCAATGTCTAAAGAAAAATTTGAACGTACAAAACCCCACGTTAACGTTGGTACAATCGGCCACGTTGACCATGGTAAAACAACTTTAACAGCTGCAATTACTTCTGTTCTTGCTAAAAAATATGGCGGACAAGCACGTGCATTCGATCAGATCGATAACGCACCAGAAGAAAAAGCACGTGGTATCACCATCAATACTTCACACGTTGAATACGACACACCAACTCGTCACTACGCCCACGTAGACTGCCCAGGCCATGCTGACTATGTTAAAAACATGATCACAGGTGCAGCTCAAATGGATGGTGCTATTTTAGTAGTAGCAGCAACTGATGGCCCTATGCCACAAACTCGTGAACATATTCTTTTAGGTCGTCAAGTAGGTGTTCCTTACATTATCGTATTCTTAAACAAATGTGATATGGTTGACGATGAAGAACTATTAGAATTAGTTGAAATGGAAGTACGTGAGCTTCTATCTCAATATGATTTCCCAGGTGATGATACACCAGTGATTCGTGGTTCAGCGCTAAAAGCGTTAGAAGGCGATGCTGCATGGGAAGACAAAATTGTTGAATTAGCAGAAGCATTAGATAGTTACATTCCAGAACCAAAACGTGATGTTGACAAACCATTCTTATTACCAATTGAAGACGTATTCTCAATTTCAGGTCGTGGTACAGTGGTAACAGGTCGTGTAGAAAGTGGTGTAATCAAAGTCAACGAAGAAGTTGAAATTGTTGGTATCAAACCAACGACAAAAACGACTTGTACTGGCGTTGAAATGTTCCGTAAATTACTAGACGAAGGTCGTGCAGGTGAAAACGTAGGTATTTTACTACGTGGAACAAAACGTGAAGAGATCGAACGTGGTCAAGTATTAGCAAAACCAGGTTCAATTACACCGCATACTGATTTTGAATCAGAAGTATATATTTTAAGTAAAGATGAAGGTGGTCGTCATACTCCATTCTTCAAAGGTTACCGTCCACAGTTTTATTTCCGTACAACTGACGTAACTGGTACTATTGAATTACCAGAAGGCGTAGAAATGGTAATGCCAGGTGATAATATTAAAATGACAGTATCATTAATTCACCCAATTGCGATGGCAGAAGGTTTACGTTTTGCTATTCGTGAAGGTGGCCGTACTGTTGGTGCTGGTGTTGTAGCTAAGGTTATTAAATAATTTAAAATATTATTTAGCATTACTAATGCAAAGACAACAAGAAAAGGCGCATATTTTGCGCCTTTTTCATTACTTAGCAACAATAATCTCATTTCCTATTAAATTAACTACTAATTAGTAACCAGATAAAAAGATAACAATTAAATCATATTTAAAAGTAATGATATGTAAAACTAAAATAACACTTATAGAAAAGTCCAATTAGCTACTAACTTATATTGAATTCATAAAAATTACTATCTTCATTATTAGCCCTATTACCAAACGATTTAAGCCAGAAAATCAATAATATATTTCCGATTGCCTATTTAAGCTTTAATCGAGGTAGTTTTTCATTGGCATTACCGTGAATATAAAGTTTACTGGCAATAGGATGAAAAGCGTAATAAGTGTATTATAACAACAATATGAAAACTAGCTAACATCATGATTAATCACTCGATAAAAGTTAGATTTATTAGTCTTACAATACCTTTAATAGCTAAGTTGTTTAAGGATATACTCATAATAATTTAGCTAACAAAAATCAATAAAATCATACTAATCTATTTTATAAAAATAACGTTTTCAGACTGTTTATGTTGGGTTAATAAATGAGTATTGAACAGTAATTAAAATAACAATCAGGTAAAAATAGTGATGAAATCTGAATTAGTACGAGTCAAAACTATTTAATAACGCCAATAAGCTATTTCTAATAATGTTATTATCTTGCGTTAAATCAATAGTACAAAAGGATAATTTATGTCCTTGGATAGTCATATTTTCATTCACCGTCACACCGACAGTTGGGTATAGCAACATGCCAGAGGCGCAAACCGATAAAGGATCGCTATCTTTTTCCTGACTTCTTAAATAAGCATATAATTGATAAAGGTGATGACTACTAAACGAGTTAGGTCTAAATCGTGTTTCTTTTAGAATTGAAGTACATTTAGTATCAATAATTAAACGTTGTGTATGATCGCGATTTTCAAGGATTAAATCGGTTTTCATAGTTGGCAAATAGGTGGTGATATTATCGGTCGCATTGCTATATTGCCAATTTAATTTTTTACCCGCATAAATAGTCCATTGCTGGGGATCTAAATTTACACGATAAAAACCAACTATCGCTTTTTCAAATAATTCCCGTAACCAATGATCGTTTTTTTTTAATTGTTCAATAGTATGTAATCCTTGAAATTGAGTAGGAATTGACAAGCTAAAAATGAGTTTTGCTAATGAAATTAAAGTATTATCTTTAAGATTTGCATGGTTAAAACGCTCCTTTTCATAGCAATAATGCGTTGTTTGACCAATCTTCAACGCAGTAAATTGATGAATGATTTTTCTACATTGTTCAATTAAGCTCGCATCTTTCAATTGTTTTACTAATAGATTAGCCGCAGCATGAATATAGCGATTTTTAGGGGTATCAATCGTTAAATCATCATATCGACATTGAATTTTACCCTTTGCCAATAATTGCTTACGCTGAGTAGTTAAAACCTCTATTTTTCCTCTGACACGATTAAGTACTTTTGTTGTGAGCTGATAATTTGCGGCAAGGTGATGTATTAACCATTTATTTGCTGCCTGACAATATAGTTTGGCAGCAAGCGTTATTAATTCCTCTGGGTTATTTTCTAGTTCTATCCTCTGCTTTTGCCCTACAGTTTTATAATAATCAGAAGCATAGAGCAAAAGTAGCCATATGTTTCTAATTGGTATTTTGGCAACGGTCGTATTGGTTAATAACGGATGATTATTTATCATGGTCATTATTGTGCATTACCTAATAATATATTCATCGCATCGCTAAATTTTTCAGGCTCGCCAAACCAATACTCTTCTAATAGAGGCTCGATTTCTGAACAAACAATATGCTTAAACCAATCTTGCGCAGTCATTTTTTGGTTAGAACAGGTAAAATAGCTATGCCCAATGGTAAATGCCTTGCCGAGTGAATTATCATTACTAATATATTGATTTAATGCCTCTATACGGTGCTTTATTTCTTGTAATTGTTGCGGTGAAAAGGCGTGTTTTTCTTGCATATAGTTGAGCCAATTTTCGCCAAAATGAGGACTTAAATGGTAAAAGGCAAAACGACGACGTAAAGCAAAATCGAGCATCGCTAACGAACGATCGGCAATATTCATAGTACCGATAACATAGAGATTATCAGGAATAAATACGCCTTTTTCATTTTGGTGTTGGTATGTTAATTCTAATGCCTCATTTGGATTTCGTTTATCAGCCTCAAGTAGCGTTAACATTTCACCAAAAATTTGTGCTGGATTACCGCGATTAATTTCTTCAATCACAATCACATAATTTGATTGAGCATCACTCTTTGCTTGATTAATTATCTCTAAAAAAGGTCCATCAATCAGCGATAATTTTCCATCACTGGTTGGGCGATAGCCGCGGATAAAATCCTCGTAAGACATATTAGGATGAAACTGAATAGCTTTGATATTCTTTGAATCTTTATAACCAACAATAATATTAGCTAAACGTTTGGCTAACCATGTTTTACCTGTCCCTGGTGGACCTTGTAAAATAATATTTTTTTTCAACTTTAAGCTATTTAATATGGCTTGCAACTGTTGTTTATCAACAAAACAACCCTCATTGATTAGATCATTTTGGGTATAAGATTGTTTTATGATTACAGGTTTAGTCATATCTTGGTTATCATAATTTTCTTCTTCATTTAGCGTGTCAATATCTAGTAATTCATATTTTCCACCACCTAAAAATAATAAAATATTATTATTTCTTAACTCTTGAAATCTATTATCAATTGTCGATTCAATAGTATTATTTTGAGGAAATAATTGCTGAAGATCCTCTTTATACTGAGTAAGAAATTCTGAGCGAGTAAATATATTACTATTTTTCTGATAACATAATTGTTTAATGTGTTTTAATACAATATCTACCCAAGACTCATTAATCGGTTTGTTAATATCGCTGACATTAGTATTACTATTGTTACTTAAATTATTATTTCCATAACGAGATTTCCAATATGGAGCATTGCGAAAAGCATCAATATCTTGTGGCTGATCATAAAATGCAAAATTAATTAATTGTTTATTCCACTGATTATTCGCTCTAATCCGCCAAATAACCGTTCGGTTAGTGTAAAAATACCACTTTTTGCTCAAATTAGTTTGTTGCCAATCAACTTCTAACAACTTTCCATCACCATGATTTTTAGTTACAATGCCAATCGCTTTAATTTCCATAACAGAAACAAACTTACCTTTATTATCAAAAGGTAAATGATGTTTTTGGGTATAAGCTGATTTGATGGCAATTTGATCACCAACAGCAATTGAACGCACGACATCTAAATATTTCTTATCGTAACCATTTTCCCAAATGCCAGAATTAATGAAGCGATCGGTTTGATCTTTATTTCCAGTATAGTTAGCACCTAAAAACCAATATGTTTTTATTCCGTCCAATTGCTTTCCTTTCTAATCATATTATTTATTTTTATGTGTATTTTAAACTAATTTATTGTTAACCAAAAATAGAATATTGTTAATTATTTGCCAACTATTTTTATAAAGCTATTTATGTTTTTACTTTGCATAATCAAATAGTTAAATAATAAAAAAAGAAGATAATTTTTACTAAAGCCATTAATGACTTAAAAGTGATGTGTATGCATATCGGATTGAATTTTTATGTAATTAATCTTGTTACTTGGCAAAAGAAATTGGTTAAATTAGGCTATAAAATTATTCATCATAATACATTGTCAACCATTAAACGCTTGAAAGGAGTAAAGTCTGAAAATTGCAGTCATTGGTGCAAGTGGTAAAACAGAGCAGCTTTTAGTAAGAAAAGTTATTTCACGAGCTCATGACGTTACTGCATTGTGCGTAAGCCAAATTAGTTATGCTGATTATGCTATTGCGATGATTGACAAGACAGAAAGTGCTAAGCATATCAAACAACATTTTACGGACCTCACAGAATAACTATTTTACCAATTAACATCATATTGGTATAACGTGTAAGCGTGAATACCAATATAAAATATCAATATACTTATTTAAATATATAAAAAAGCCAACGCAAACGTAAAGTTAAATAATCATACCAGTTGATCTTAGAAAATCAAAATAATACCACTACCCTTCCCCTATTTGAACCGTCATTTTTATCTCTCGATTGTCGACAATTTCTAAATTCGATAACACAATTAATTGAGGAAAGTTTGGTCTTAAAAATTGCGATAGCATAGGTCTTAATGCATGATTCACTAATAATACCGGTGGTGCTCCAATAGCATCTTGTTGATGAATCGCATCCTGAATTTGTTGAACAATATGCTCAGCTAAACCAGGCTCGAAATTACTGGTATTTTGTAGCGTTTGTAATAACAAACGTTCTAAATTAACATTTAAACCAATCACATTGATTGGATCACTTCCTGGAAACCATTGCTGAGTGATGACTCGCCCTAATGCAATTCTAACCATACTAAGCAATTGATAAGCATCATTTTGCGTTGGTGCATGTTCACATATCGTTTCAATAATGGTTCGCATATCTCGAATCGATACTTTTTCAGCAATCAAATTTTGCAGTATTTTATGAAAAGTAGTTAATGTCACCACACCAGGTATAAAATCTTCTACAAGTTTTGGTACTTCTTGTTTGATGCGTTCAAGAAGTTCTTGGGTCTCTAATCGACCTAATAAATCACTAGCAAATTGCTGTAATAAATGGTTAAAGTGCGTTGCAATCATAGTACTGGTATCAACAACAGTGTAACCTAATATCTGGGCGTTTTCTTTATTACTTTCATCTATCCATACAGCAGGCAAGCCAAACGCTGGCTCGGTTGTAGGTAAACCATCAATGATTTCTGCCACATTACCAGGATTAATGGCTAACCACTTATTATTAATAATTTCACCTTTACCAATTTCGCCACCTTTAATAAAAATTTTATATTGATAAGGAGCTAATGAAAGGTTATCGCGAATATGTACCTGCGGAGGTAAAAAACCCAGTGATTGAGCAAACTTTTTACGTAAACTCCGAATTCTTCCCAATAACTCACCATTTTGAGTTTGATCTACCATTGGAATTAAACCATATCCAACTTCCATGGCTAAAATATCTTCAATATTCACATCTGACCAAGTTGCTTCAATATTAGCTGGTGTAGTTGCTTGTACATCTGTGGTTTTGGTAGAGATTTTTTGCTGCGTTTTTTGCTGTTTTGTTAGCCACCACGCAATAAGTGATAACAATGCAGTAAACAATAAAAAAACAACATTTGGCATACCCGGAATTAACCCAAGTAAACCAATGACAACTGCAGTTAAAATTAACACTTGGGGATTATTAAACAGCTGTTTAAGCATTTGTTCACTAATGTTATCGTGTGAAGAAACTCGAGTAACAATAACACCTGCAGCAGTTGAAATAATCAAAGAAGGAATTTGAGCAACTAAACCATCGCCAATCGTTAAAAGCACATAAGTTTTGCTCGCATCAGATAGATCCATACCATGTTGCATAACCCCCACTAATAAACCACCAACAATAGTAATAGCCATAATCAGTAAGCCAGCAATGGCATCACCACGCACAAATTTACTGGCACCATCCATTGACCCATAAAAATCGGCCTCTTGAGTAACCTCGGCTCTGCGTGCTTTAGCTTCGTCTTCACCGATTAATCCGGCATTAAGATCAGCATCAATCGCCATTTGTTTACCAGGCATACCATCCAATGCAAATCGTGCACCAACCTCAGCAATCCGACCAGCGCCTTTGGTGATAACCATAAAGTTTATAATCACCAAAATAATAAAAACCACAATCCCAATGGCAAAATTACCTCCGACTAAAAAATGACCAAAGGCTTCAATAACACGACCTGCAGCGTTGCTACCTGTATGCCCTTTTAATAACACAACACGCGTAGAAGCCACATTTAACGACAACCGCAATAATGTTGCAAACAATAAAACTGTAGGAAATGCAGCAAAATCAAGCACCCGTTTGGTAAACAATGCTACAATCAAAATAATGATAGATAAAGCAATATTGAATGTAAAAAATAGATCTAAAATGAATGCAGGTAGTGGCAACACCATCATCGAAAGAATCAATAAAATTAGCATTGGTCCAGCTAAGATTTGATAATGACCGTTTTTTAATGTATTGAGTGACAATAATGTAAGTAGTTTTGATTTAACCATAAGATTAGTAATTGCCTTTATTTATATTCAGATAATGACTCAGGTACCGGTAAATTTCTCGGAGTAAGTGGCTTATCACCTCCATATTTATACCAATGTTTTAACTGATATACCCAAGCTAAAATTTGAGCCACAGCGGTATATAATTCAGGTGGAATTGTTTCACCGATTTCACCATAGCGATATAAAGCCCGTGCCAATGGTGGTGCTTCTAATTGAGGGATATTATGTTCACTGGCGAGCTCTTTAATACGTAGTGCAATGTTATCCGTTCCTTTGGCAAGCATCTTAGGTGCTATCATGGTTTTTTCGTCATATTGCAATGCAACCGCATAATGAGTTGGATTGGTAACAATAACATTGGCTTTAGGTACGTCCTTCATCATTCGACGTCTAGCAATAGCTTGTTGCATTTGCCGAATACGCCCTTTAATTTGTGGATTACCTTCTTGCTCCTTAAATTCATCTTTCACTTCCTGTTTTGACATCTTTAATTTTTTTAAATTGCTCCAGATCTGATAAAAAATATCAAAACCAACCATTGGTATCAAAGCGATAATACTTAATATTACACACAAAATCACAAACTGAATTGAATTAGCTAACGCATTATTTAAATACATATTAGGTAACGAAAGCATACTAGGAAAGTAATGCAGTAAAAACAAAAGAACTGCAAAACTGACTAAAATTACTTTAAACATGCTTTTTAATAACTCAGCAAAAATTCTGGTACTAAATAATCGCCCAAACCCAGAAATTGGATTTAGCTTCTTAAAATTAGGTTTAATTGATTGCAGACTAAACAGTAAACCACCAATACAAATGGGTGCGATTATCGCTATAATTACTAAACCCAAAAAAATTGGTAAAATAGCCCAAAATCCTGCAGATAATAGATTAACCAAATTAAAGATGAGCAATTTATCATCATCTATTCTATAAGAAACTTTCATCGCCATTTGTATAACTGTGATTAGCTGACTTGCTAAATGCGATCCCATTAACCAAAATAAAGTAATACCAACCAACAAAATTAACAATGAAGTTAATTCTCGTGATCGAGGAATTTGCCCTTTTTCCTTAGCTTTCTTTATTTTGCTATCGGTGGGTTGTTCACTTTTATCTACGTCACTATCGTCAGCCATGATAAATTAAATAAACTCGTCTTATCTAATTAGAATTTTCAATGCCAACAGTATGAACGCATTAACAAAGCGTTATTGCCTTAAAAAGGCGATAATTTACTAGGTATTTATCTCGTTTAACTCAATAAAATTCAAATGAATTACACTTTAGCACGTTTTGATGAAATTATTTCCGTTTGTTGATAGCCATTATTGGTATAAATAACAGGGTTATTAATCTTTTTAAGATAATTAATTGATTGCTGTGTTCTATCCATTCGATTTTGGATAATCAAACCATTATCTCGGTTAATGCTTGCTAATAATTTTGTTGTTTCAGTAATAGATTGCCAATGGGCTGCAATTGTTGATTCTTCACTATAAGGGGGGTGAATATTGAACTGTTTACTTAACGTTATACGTTTTTCATCCAGTAACTTTAATTGTATAAGCAACTGACTTTTTTTATTAATAATTTCATTTAATTGATTTGTTAAACTATTTTCAATCAATATTTGTTGCTCTGTTTGCAGAATTTCTGAGAGTGTTTGTAACATTCTTGTTATTTTATTTAAGATGTTATCTAATTCTAACATTTTTATTTCCCTTCAACTCTATTATTCGATATTTTGTAACATTTGTTTAATAAGTTCGTCGGCAATTTTCTGGGTATCAATTACTAATGTGCCATTGGCAATGGCTTGTTTAATACTCTCAATTTTTTCTACATCAATATCTTTACCAGTCGAATGTAAAAGTGTTGTAGTATTTTGTGTTAAACTTACATTATTACTCACGTTTATATTATTTTTTGCCTGTACAGATACAGTCTGTTTTTTTTGCTGCTCATTGATGACATCACGGCTCAATAATCCTGATATGTTTATAACAGATTTTGTTGCATCTATGCTCATAAAATTACCTTTAATCAAAGTTAAGATTTAAATGGTTTGTTTAGCTTAATTATCGGCAATAATGAAAAAATCATTAATATTATTTATCAAAAATTATCACACCTTGACAAGTCAACTTACCTTCAACAATCTTACCAGAATGCAATTTAACACTAACGTTATCTTCTAATGCCGCATTATTCAAGATTTTACCACTAGCCATTATCTGATACCCTTGACCATTAATTATCACATTAACATTCTGCCCAGCTTTAACCTGCCAATTTTTTTGTAACATTGAGGTTCGGATAGGCTCATCAAGATCGATGTTTCTTAACGCAATATGATTAATAACTTGCTCTTTATCTAAAATCACCGCAAACGGGAGTGTATCAAGACGACCAATTTGTATTTTCAGATGTTCTGGTGTAATTACCTTACCGGCGCCAATAGCCTGATTAGCCACAACATAACCACCTTCAACAGCAACATTTATATGAAAATATTGGGTTTTCTTTCCACATTTAGCACTAATGGTCATCAAACCCCACTTTTTTTTCTTATTTATTAACGCTAATTTAGGCTCAATACAAGTTAATTCGGGTTTAGGAGAAGTATAGGTTATTACAATATTATCAAATTGATAATTTATATGCTTTGAAATTAATTTATTAACCTCGTCTTCAAGTGAATCAGCTACAGCAATATTTGCGCTAAATAACAGTATAATTAACAAAATTAATCTAACGATTATTATCATATCTACTAATTTTTAAAATTTTTTATAAACATATATTACTTGATGAACAAATTTATTGAATTTTGAAATAAGGACAATTTTTATCGTTATTTATACGATGATATTTTTTTGCTTCACTTAAAATCCTTGCTATCAAAAAAGTGAGATGATTTTATGTTTGATAAATTAGATAAATGGGTTAATTTTCACCAACACGCATTAAATATACGGGAAAAGCGACAGACCATATTGGCTGCAAACATTGCTAATAGCGACACCCCTAATTATCAAGCTCGTGATATTGATTTTAATGCAGAGCTAACCAAAGCAATTAAAAATCAAAGTAAGATAAATAATGTCGTGCTTAACACAACATTTAATAATCATCTGCAAATACCCATGCAAAACGCTACTAATCAAGAAATTCTATACCGTATACCATATCAGTCTGCCGCAGATGGTAATACAGTAGAAATGGACCAAGAACGTACGGAATTTATTGATAATAGCATTCACTATCAAAGTAATTTAACTTTTTTAAGTGAGCAATTTAAAAATATAATCTCAGTATTACAGAAGGGGTAATCGTAATGAGTTTTTCTATTTTTGCCATTTCAGGTTCAGCATTAATGGCACAAACCCAACGCATGAATATCAGCGCTAGTAATATGGCTAATGCAGATAGCATTACTAGTACCTCCGGCGAAGCCTATCGCGCTAAACAAGTTATCTTTCAAGTGGATGATAATGGTAAGAACAACCCAATTGCTGGGGTCAAAGTTTCACAAGTCATTGAAGATCCCACGCCAATGAATTTAGTGTATGAACCTAATCATCCATTAGCAGATGCAAAAGGCTACATTCAAAAACCCAATGTTGATGTAGTTGCTGAAATGGTCAATACGATCTCAGCATCACGCAGTTATCAGGCAAATGTCGAAGTGATTAATACTGCCAAAAATTTAATGTTAAAAACACTAACACTAGGACAATAAAAAGGAGTAATTCATGGGTATTACTAATTTTGCTGTTTCAGAATCATCAGGAATAAAAAGTCCACAAACAACAAAAAACTCATCTGACGGTAACTCAAGCAAGGAATTACAAGATAATTTTCTAACACTCCTTATTGCCCAAATGAAAAACCAAGATCCAACTAACCCAATGGATAACAGCCAGTTAACATCACAACTAGCACAAATCAACACATTAGCCGGAATAGAAAGGCTTAATACAACGTTAGGAATGGTTTCTGGGCAAATTGATGATAGCTTATCTGTTAATGCTAGTAATATGATTGGTCATGGTGTCATGGTGCCGGGCAATAAAATTTTAGTTGCTACATCCGAACTAGAAGAAACCGAAAAGGAAAAAGAAACAGTAACCACACCATTTGGATTTGAATTAACGCACGATGCCGACAGCGTTATCATCACTATTCAAGACGAAAATGGCAACATAGTACGTGAAGTTGATTTGGGTGCAATTCCTGCTGGAGTAAGCTCATTTACTTGGGATGGCATGTTAACTGATGGAACTATAGCACCTGATGGCAGCTATACCTTTTCAGTCAATGCTAGTTACGACGGAAAAAAAGTATCATCAACATCATTAGCATATTCGATGGTATATGGTGTTATCAATAGTAAAGTTAATAATAAAGTATTACTTGATTTAGGAATACTGGGTTCAATTAGTATTGACGAAGTTCGTCAAATTCTTTAAAGGAGATAAAGTTTTATGGGATTTTCTCAAGCAGTAAGTGGTATGAATGCTGCATCAAAACAATTAGATGTGATTGGCAATAATATTGCTAATTCTGCAACAGTTGGCTTTAAAAGTGCAAGCGTCTCATTTGCTGATATTTATGCAGGTTCGAAAGTCGGAATGGGTGTAAAAGTAGCTAGTGTGATCCAAAATTTTAACGATGGCACAGCAACAACAACAAATAACAGTTTAGATGTTGCTATCTCTGGTAATGGATTTTTTCGTTTAGTTGATAGTAATGGTCAAATTTACTATACCCGCAATGGACAATTTCAATTAGATGCTGAGCGAAATATTGTTTCAGCGGATGGGCTTCAATTGACAGGTTATCTGGCAACGGGTACCCCGCCTCAAGTGCAACAAGGTGCAGCACCGGGTCCATTAAAAATTTCTCAAGAAATGTTAAATGCATCAGCGACAACAAAGGCTTCTTTGCAAACAAACTTAAATTCCAATAGTGAAGTTCCCGCAAAACAACCCGTTAATCCCCTTGATGCCGATACATTTAATTATTCTACAACAATTACCACTTATGACTCGCTTGGTAATCAACGTAATGTTCAGATATTTTATGTTAAAACTGCTGATAATCAATGGGATGTGCATTATCTTGATAGCAGTGATCCTGATGGAAGTTTACAAAAATTAGGACAAATGGAATTTGATTCTTCGGGTAAATTAATTAGTGACCCTGAAATGACAATTAATATTAATGGGTTAAATGGATCTACTGATAATACCTTTACCTTATCATTAGCCAATAGCACTCAGCAAAATATGGGCAAAGAAGTCGGTAGTATTAAAACGCCAATCATTAATGGTTATGCACCAGGTAATTTAGTGGGTTATAGCATTAATGATGATGGTTCTATTTATGGGCTCTATTCTAACCAACAAACGATGTTATTAGGTCAAATCGCCATGGCTGATTTTTCTAATGTTAACGGTTTAGAATCAGCAGGAAATAATAATTGGCGTTCGACAGTTAATTCTGGTGATGAAATGTTAGGAGTGGCAAATTCTGGGACATTTGGCTCGTTAACAAGTGGAGCACTTGAATCTTCAAATGTTGATATGAGTCAAGAGTTAGTAAATATGATTGTTGCACAACGTAATTATCAATCTAATTCACAAACGATAAAAACGCAGGATCAAATACTCAATACATTAGTTAATTTGCGTTAATGTGAGGGTTATTTATGGATAGGGTTATTTACACTGCTATGTCAGGGGCAAGTCAAACACTGTCCCAGCAGTCAATCACCACACATAATTTAGCGAATGTAACCACTACTGGGTTTCGAGCACAGCTAACCGCAATGAAAGCGGTGCCTATAGTAGGAAATAGTATGCAAACACGAACCATGGTAACAGCAACCACACCAAGTTTTGACTCAACTATGGGGGCTTTTAATTATACTGGACGAAACCTAGATGTCGCACTGTCTGAAAATGACTGGCTAGCTATACAATTAGCTGATGGAAGCGAAGCTTATACACGAAATGGTGCAATACAAATCGACGAAAATGGTACACTTAATATTCAAGGCTATCCACTCATTGGCGATAACGGTGTATTAACCGTACCACAGCGTTCTCAAGTCAGCATTAGCTCTGATGGTACACTTTCCGCGTTAGGTGCAGGTGATAAACCAACCACTATTGCCCAAGCGGGTAAAATAAAAAAAGTACATTTAGAACATAATGAAATTATTCGTGGAGATAATGGCTTTTTTCAACTCACAGAGGAAACGCGCAATGCACGTGGTGCAGTTTTACAAGACAACCCTAACGCCAAACTGATGTCAGGAGTGTTAGAGGGCAGTAATGTCAATCCAGTCACCTCGATGATTGATTTGATTAGTCATTCTCGTCAGTTTGAAATGCAAATAAAAGAGATTACCACCGCTGATGAAAATGCACAAAAAGCCAATCAAATTTTATCTCTAACTTAATTAGGAGTAATCAATGATTAAATCACTATGGATTGCCAAAACAGGATTAACGGCACAACAAATAAATATGGATATTATCTCGAATAATTTAGCTAATGTCAGCACCAGTGGTTTTAAACGACAACGAGCGGTATTTGAAGATCTACTCTACCAAACCGTTCGGCAACCAGGCGCTCAATCTTCAGAGCAAACTACATTACCCTCGGGGTTACAAATTGGAACAGGTGTTCGCCCTGTTGCAACAGAGCGAATTCATAGCCAAGGAAATTTAGAATTAACTGATAATAGTAGTGATATTGCCATTAACGGACAAGGTTTTTTCCAAGTATTATTGCCAGACGGCACTCAAGCTTATACCCGTAGTGGTGCATTTCAAGTTAACCAAAATGGTCAATTGGTGACAGCTGCTGGTTATGAAATACAACCAACCATTAGCATACCTTCAAATGCAACTAAAATGACGGTGGCACGGGATGGTGTGGTTAATGTAACATTGGCTAACCAATCAACACAAATTCAAGTTGGTCAACTTACTTTACATACATTCATTAATGAAACAGGCCTTGAAAGTATTGGAGAAAATCTGTATTTAGAAACTGAAAGCTCAGGTGCGCCAACTGAAAATACCCCAGGGTTAAATGGTGCTGGGCTGTTATATCAGGGGTATACAGAAACCTCAAATGTGAATGTTGCCGAAGAACTAGTTAATATGATCCAAGTGCAACGAGCATATGAAATAAATAGCAAAGCTATCTCAGCATCTGATCAGATGTTACAGCGGTTAAATCAATTATAAATCAAATAATATGATAAAAATCATGAGATACTTTTGCCTTGTTAGCATATTATTTTTAATTAGTTGTGCACAATTGCCTAAAAAATCTTTAATTAAAGGCGAAACCAGTATCGTGCCACAAATACCCGAAATTGTGAATACTACAGGCTCTATCTACCAGGCGGCACAACCAAGCAGTTTTGGTTATCAACCTATGTTTGAAGATCGCCGCCCGCGCAATATTGGTGACGTATTAACAATCATCCTACAAGAAAATGTCAGCGCCAGCAAAAGCTCTTCGATAAATGCAGGAAGAAATGGTGCAGTTAATTTAACTGCCAAAACCATTCCTACCTTTTTAGATGGTTTAGTAGGACGCAACAAAGCCGACACCGAAATGTCGGGCAACAGTGACTTTAAAGGATCGGGCGCAGCCAATGCTAAAAACACCTTTAGCGGCACTATAACCGTCACCGTTAAAAATGTCATGGTAAACGGTAATTTACAGGTCGTAGGTGAAAAACAGATCGCGATTAATCAAGGAACAGAATTTATTCGCTTTTCTGGTGTGGTTAACCCAAGAACAATCAGTGGTAATAATACCGTTATTTCAACACAAGTTGCCGATGCGCGTATTGAATATGTGGGTAATGGTTACATTGACGAAGTGCAAACTATGGGTTGGTTACAACGCCTATTTTTAAATCTTTCACCTTTTTAATGAATATCATTATGCTTAAAAAATTCTACCCAATTATTTGCATAACCATCATGATACTGACAATTGTACCTTACAGTTATGCCGAGCGTATCCGTGATTTGGTCACCATACAAGGGGTTCGAGATAACGCCTTAGTGGGTTATGGAATTGTTGTCGGACTTGACGGAACCGGTGACCAAACCTCACAAACACCTTTTACCATACAAAGCATTACCAATATGTTATCTCAATTGGGGATTACCGTTCCAACTGGTAGTAATATGCAATTAAAAAATGTTGCCGCAGTTATGGTCACAGCCAAACTACCGCCTTATGCACGCGTAGGTCAACAAATCGATGTAATTGTCTCTTCGCTTGGTAATGCCAAAAGTTTACGTGGCGGCACATTAATTATGACGCCCCTAAAAGGAGCGGATAACCAAATATACGCCATTGCACAAGGTAATCTATTTATTGGTGGAATGGGCGCAAGCGGTGGTGGAAGTAGTATTACGGTGAATCAAACCTCAGGAGCTACAATCCCTGGTGGGGCAATTATAGAACGAGAACTATCAACCCGATTAGATGAGCAAGACATTATCCATTTACACCTTAATCAGTTTGATTTTACACGTGCTTTAAAAATATCTGAAGCCATTAATAAATTACAAAAAAATACGGCTGTGGCCATGGATGGTATAACCGTTTCTGTCAAAATGCCTAAAGAAAACCAAGAACGCGTAAAATTACTCTCACGCATACAAAATCTTGAAATTGGCACTACACCTATTTCAGCTAAAGTTGTGATTAATACCCGAACAGGAGTAGTGGTAATGAATCAGAAAGTACAACTGGATAATTGTGCGGTTGCACACGGCAACTTATCGGTAGTTATCAACAATAATCTTAAAGTAAATCAACCAAATACACCATTAGCCGGCGGCGAAACTGCAGTCGTACCAGAAACACAAATTACAATAGAGCAAGACAGCGGTGCTTTACATAATGTAGCTCCAGGCACTAATTTAAGCCAAGTCATTAAATCGCTGAATGTATTAGGAGCAAATCCGACTGAATTAATGTCGATACTTGAAGCATTAAAAAAAGCCGGCTGCCTACACGCAGCACTTGAAACGATTTAAAACTGTTTAAAGAGGCTAAAAACATCAAAAAGAAAGTATGTAATGAATAATAAAATTACCCAACAATTCAATCGATTTGCTTACGACTTATCGGGACTAAACCAGTTAAAACGCAATGCTATAACTGGTTCTACTGAAAGTATTAAACAAGTAGCAAAACAATTTGAATCCATATTTATTAATATGATGATGCAAAACATGCGAAAAGCTGTACCGGAAGGTGGTTTATTTAGCTCATCAACAACACAGCTTTTTACAGCAATGTTTGATCAGCAAATTTCACAACAAGCTGCGGGCAAAGGTCTAGGATTAGCTGAGATCATTACCAAACAGTTAATATCTAAAACATCGCCGTCTGTTAATGTAAATACTCATAATAATTTACAAGCTAATTCTAGTAACAATCAGACAAACCTACATTTAGCAAAATCATTATTTAGTGATACCTCATCGACTAACTTATCGCCTCAAGCTCTGGGACAAATGATATACCACAGTCTAAATACCAAAACTCAATCCTCTACAAATAACATACATGAGAAAGAATCGCTTAACTATATTGCCGAAGATTACGTCATACAATTTGTTCAAGAATGGCTAGAACCAGCCAAACAAGCCTCCAAAAGCTCTGGTATTCCTTATGAAGTGATTATTGCACAAGCGGCTTTAGAAACAGGTTGGGGACAAAAGCAGATAAAAACAGCGGATAATCAATCCAGCTATAACTATTTTGGTATCAAAGCGACATCATCATGGAATGGCAATTCGACCCGTTTAACTACCCATGAATTTGTCAATAATACCATGACAAAAATTAAAGATAATTTTAAAATTTACGAAAATAAAAAACAGGCACTAATCGACTATGTCAACCTACTGACAAAAAACCCACGTTACCGTGCAGTGGCAACCGCACCCGATGCTAGAACCGCCGCCAAAGCATTACAAGAAGCCCAATACGCAACGGATCCGAATTATAGCGATAAACTTATCCAGATCATTAATCGCATCGAACAAATTGCCAAAGCTAAACCTATCACAACTATATCAGGATTTAAACAATTAGCATTCAATAAATAAGCGGCATCATTATTGAACTAAAATATTACAAAACTAAGTACTGCTAATGAGCCGAATAATTAACGCTATTTTGAACGATAAAAAAGGAGGCTGTGCCTCCTTAACATTGTAGATATATATTATTGTTATTAATTATTGTAGGTAAATTGATTTGTTCCAACTTATTTCATTTGAAACAATGACATATTTTGCATTGTCATAAATGTATATTGGGCTGCTTGTAAATTCGCTTGTAGCATTACATAATCTGAAATGGCTTCGTACCAATCAACGTCTTCAATTTGGCTAATTTGTGTTTCAAATTCGATATCTAAAGTTTTACCGAGTGTTGTTAATCGGTCCACTTCTTCTAATACCGATCCCCCTTTTGCTCTGAGGGTTGAAATATTATCAAAAGAGTTATCAACGCCACAGCTTGCTTTAGATAAGCCTTCTCTAAATTGTTTAATGGTATCTTCATTATTGTCACCCAGTTCGAGCGTTAAAGCCTCAATAGCATAATCGATACTAGCAAATATATTGCTTTCTGCAGGCGAACCGTCTGGCAGCTTCACAGTAGACCCTGACATAAAGGCTTCAACACCGGTGAAACTAAGTGATACTTCACGTGAATCATCGATAAAAACATTAATAGTGGTTGTGCCTCCAACATAATTGACCTGACCTGATTCATCAACAACAAAAGGAGGAGTGTCATTTTTATTACCAGCAAACAAGTAGTTACCATTAGTGTCTTTAGAGTTCGCTAAAGCAACAAGTTGATCTTTTAAGCCTTGTAATTTATTAGCAAGATCACGCCTGTTCTCGTCATTTAATGTTTCATTACCAGCATAAACTAACATTTCTTGAATGTTTTGTATTACCGTATTAACTTCTTTCAATATGGTATCTTGGCGGCTAAGTGACTTATCAGCACTTTCACGAGCAGCTTGAAATTGACCATTTCTAGATTGTGCCTGCTTTAAGATTAATGACTGTGCAGCCCCCATCGGATCATCAGAAGGGGATAAAATCTTTTTACCCGTTGCTAAATGTAAACCTGATTTTTGCCACTTATTATTGGTATTTAAAATGCTATTTAAATTTTTTTGATACATTGAATTGGTACTTACACGCATTTTTTATCCTTTTATCACTTAGCTAAACTTAAAATGGTATCAAATAGCGTTGTTGCGGCATCAATAACTTTTGCATTAGCTTGATAATATTGCATATAAACCTGCATAGAGATATATTCTTCCTCAAGATTTACACCAGATATTGATTGATTTTGTTCATAAATCTGTTGCGTTATATTGTGGCTTGATTGTGCTGAAACTTTAGAAGTTTGTGTTTCACTACCAATATAATTAACCAACTTGTTATAAGCACTACTTAGTGTGGCAGTTCCATTAATTAATTTTTCATTCTGTATATCTAACAATTTAGTCACATTGCGGTTATCACCAGCACCATTTTCTTCATCATCAATACCGGTTGCCAATTTATCTACATCTTTGACTAACAACTCTAATGACGAAGCAATATCAGCAACAGGTTTAATTAGAAAAGAATCACCTTTAACCGGATTACCGGTTATTTCGATCGATAAACCATCAAAAACCAGTTTACCATTCTCAATTTGGGGAGTAATAGTTTGATTATCAGATAGCCTTGTTACAACCCAATCGCTTCCATTAAATTCGATTCTATAATCAGACGCTTTTACATTGTTAACTGAATCAAAATGAATTTTAGCTACAGCATTCCCTTGATTTTTAGAGTTGGTGATACTACTCGGTTGGCGATAATCAAATAATTTTTCACCAGCATTACCATTAATATCGACCCCAGACATATGTACTTCATTAAAACGCTCAGCTAAATTGAGTGCAATTAAGCCTAATTGATTGCGCGTTTGAGAAAGTGGTCCATCACGAAAAGTTAATATTCCATTTAATCGGCCTGATGCAATATTTTGACTTGTCAGTTCTTGAGTTGCACCAGAATTATGCGTATAAATAATAGTATTGAGTGAAGGATCCTCTTGCGAAGGTTGAACTGATAATAAATTCACTGACGAGCCTTGCACTAAACTTAAACCGTTAGATAACGACAGATTATATTGTCCATTTTGTTCGGTAACGGTGATGCCTATTATTTCACTTAACTGATTAACTAGTTGATCACGTTGATCAAGCAATGCATTGGGTTCATTGCCACCACTTACAGCTTGTAATTTTGATATTTTTTGATTTAACTCAGCAATTTGCTCTAAATAAGTATTTATTTGATCAACATTATTGGTTAGCTCTGTATTTATATTAGCAATTTGATTTTTCAGACTATTTTCAGTTTTGTTAAACTGCGCAACTAAAGAGGTCAAATCACTGATAACACTTTGCTTTGTTGATGCATCACCTGCATTTGAAGTTAATTTCTTTAAACTTGTAAAAAGATTATTCATTTGAGATGAAAGGCTAGTTTCGTTTTCGGCTAATAGATTATCAACTTTAGATAATTCATTATAATAAGCTTTTATTGAACCACTTTGTGATTCCGATTGACGCAACTGTCCTACTACAAATTGATTAAAAGCACGGTTAACTGCCGAGACTGATACGCCATTGCCAACAAAGCCAAAATTATGATGCGTTCCATTAGCTTGGGTTAAAACTTGTTGTTGACGATTGTAACCTACTGTATGGGCATTACTGATATTATTACTAATTACATTAAGCATATTTTGCGCCGCATTTAATCCACTAATACCCGTATTCATCAATGAATTTGACATAAAAAAACTCCTAAATATAATTTTTATTAATAATATCAATAAAGCTAAATAGATTATTTTCTATATCGGCTTAATTTCTCAAAACTTTAGTAATTTTTGAAAAATTTTTAATACCTGCAACAAATAAACTCATTTATTATTTTTCATAATAGACATCTATTGTGATTATTTTGCTTCAATTGGCTTTGATTGCCTTAAAAAATCAATGCCTGTCATACTATTTTCTTCTTCAATATATTGTTGCGCTGCTTTATTTAAAATTAAGATACTAATACGGCGATTGGCGTCATTACTATAATTTGGATTGTTTAAGCCAACAGTATCAGCAAGTGCGATAATGCGAATAATTTTACCTGAATCTAATCCACCAGCAATCAGCTCTCTTCTTGATGAATTGGCTCTATCAGCTGATAATTCCCAATTACTATAACCACGGTCCCCTGTTATATATTGACGCTCATCAGTATGACCAGACAAAGTGATTTTATTGGTTAATGAATTGATAATAGGTGCCAATGCACGCAAAATTTCTCGCATATTGGGATCAATAGCTGCGCTACCGATATCAAACATTGGTTTATCATCTGAGGCTAAAATTTGAATACGTAGTCCCATTTCAGTTAATTCAATAATTAAATTAGGTGCTAGCTTTTTTAGGCGTGGATCTATTTCAAATATCTCGAAGATTTTACGGGCTGTTTCAATTAACTCTATCTGTTCAAGATGTTTTTTTTCCAATTCATATTGCTCCTCTAGGTGAGCAATATCATTTCTTTCTTCACCAAGTTGTTGAGTAACATCCTCACCACCACCAGGAATAGGGCTTTCACTGTCACTAATATTGTTACCACCATTTTGCCCCAGAATTAATGGCGTTCTAAAATATTCAGCTATGCCTTGTAACTGTTGTGGGGTTGAGTTGGCTATTAACCACATTACTAAAAACAACGCCATCATGGCTGTCATAAAGTCAGCATAAGCGATTTTCCAAGAGCCACCATGATGCCCTTCACCATGTCCCGACTTTTTTCGAGTTATAATTCTTATTGAGCTATTTTTCATTGTTAATTATTTTGATTTTGGTTGGTATTCTTATCTTTAACTTCTTGAATATATTTTTCTAATTCAAAGAAAGATGGACGCTCATCAGAAAATATCATTTTCCGTCCAAATTCAATACAAATTTGTGGAGCATAATCATGCATGCTTGCAATCAATATAACTTTGGCGCACTCAAGTATTTTGACTGAGTCAGCATTTCGTTGCTTTAATAAAGCCGCCAAAGGAGAAATAAAACCATAAGCAAGTAAAATACCCAAAAACGTTCCAACCATAGCGTGTGCTATTAACTCACCTAGCTCACTTGCTGGTCTATCCGCTTGAGCAAGGGTATTAATTACGCCCATAACAGCGGCAACAATACCAAATGCAGGCAACCCATCACCAATACTCGAAATGGCACTAACTGGTTTTTCTAATTCATGCACAAAAGTTTCAATTTCTTCACTCATTAGTGCTTCAATTTCATACACATCCATATTGCCACTAATTATCAACCGTAAATAATCTGTTATAAAATCTAAGATTCGAGAATTGGCTAAAATAAGTGGATACTGTTTAAATAGTTCACTTTCCTGAGGGTTATCTATATCAGTTTCAATGGATAATGAACCATTTTGGCGAATCTTAGTCAAAATAGTGTACATTAGATTAATTAATGTTAAATAAAGCGTTTTATTAAAACTCGAAGGTTTAAATAATTGTTTTAAGGCGTTAAGTGTAGTTTTTATTACTTTTTTTTCATTACTGACAATAAAGGCTCCGATAGCCGATCCCCCAATAATAAGAAATTCTAACGGCTGAAAAAGGACCGCTAAATAACCACCACTTAGCACATAGCCAAGTAAAGCAGAGGCGACAACAACAATATATCCTATAATAATTAGCATTGGCTTTCTTATTTCTCCATAAAATAACAATAAATAGGTTTTTATTCCTAAAATTTATTTAACTTGCTACCTGCTTTGCAAACGCTGTATTAAAACTATTAGGAATGGATAGTACCTGCAAACATTTAGCGTGATTATCTTTATGTGTCTTATGATTTTTTTCTGCTCTAGATGGTGGTTGACATAAGCTACATACAAAACTATTGTGTGGATGATAAGCATGAGTAATAAAACGCCCTTTGCATTCTTTACAGCAAGATTGTTGCATTACTTTACTTTCAACAAATTTGACTAAAATCCAAGCCCGAGTTAGCCCTAACACGGGCTCTTCATTGTGAGCAAATGGGCATTGTTCTAAATAAAGCTGGTAAGCTTTTAAAATCGTGTGGATACCTGGTTTTGTGCCATGCTTCACTAAAAAATGATAAGCATTATAAAAAATACTAGAATGAATATTTGGTTCCCATGTCATAAACCACGTGGTTGAAAAAGGTAATAAACCTTTAGGTGGTGGGCAACCTTGAATTTCTTTATACAATTTAATCAATTTTCCACGGCTTAAATTTGTTTCACTTTCAAGCATTTGGATTCTTGCACCCAGTGAAATTAAACGAATGGCTAATTGTACCTCTTTATATTTTTGAACAATACTTGTACATCTCATTCTATTTACCTACCTACTTATTGATTGAGTCTAATAGTAAACTAGATAAAAGAATCCCTGTATGCATCTGTTTAATATCGCTAACACGAGAGTCTTCAGTTAGTTTTTTAATCATTTCTGAATTTTCAAATCGTAATTGAAAATTTAATTGATTTGTTTCAGATAAAACTAACATTTGCGACGCAGTTAAATTACTAAGTATGTCAGCAGTTTCTTCATCAATACCTAATCGATACATCCCCATAACTTTATCTTTCTCAAGCATCCGTTGGCTTAACAGCAATGTTGAAAGATTCAAATGATGTATACATTTAAGAATATCGTTCTCTAGTATGTTACCCAATTTAATCACCAATCTTAGTTATCTTTAGTTCGCATTAAAAAAAACAAAAACAGCAAAAATACAACATTAACTGTTTTTTTATATATAAAGTTACATTTTTAAACGAAAAAGGTCAATAAAAAAATCATTTCAATTTATTTTCGTTTAATTACACTTTATTTTACGCTGTTTAATTTTATTTTTCTATGGATTCACTTTACTTTGTATTCTTTTTATCGCTTGGCTATGTAATTGGCTTACCCTAGACTCACTAATATCCATTACTTTTCCAATCTCTTTTAAATTGAGTTCCTCTTGATAATAAAGCGCTAAAATCATTTTTTCTTTTTCAGGCAAGTTTTCAATTTGTTGGGTTATTTGATCGCAAATTTCTTCATTGATAACAGACAAAAAAGGATCTTGATCCTCGCCATGATCAATAATAGCATCAATACTATCCCCCAATTTTTTCTGCATCTCATCATAAGAGCAAATCTGGCTACAATTTGAATCCAACAAAGCCTTGCGATATTCATAAATCGACAATTGTAAATATTCAGCGATTTGATAATCGCTTGGTGTGGTACCTAACCTTTGCTCTAATTCATTAATAGCACAGGTAATATCTTTAATTTGTTTTCGAGTTTGCCTTGATAACCAATCTCGACTCCGAAGTTCATCTAACATGGCGCCTTTTATTCTTGGTATAGCAAAAGTTGCAAAAGTATTGCCTTGCGAAGCATCATAACGCTTGATGGTATCTAATAAGCCGATATAACCGACTTGCAGTAAATCATCCAACTCTACTGTTGTGGGTAAACGAACGGCAAGTTTTAATGCTTCATTACGAACTAAATGGACATATTGTTGCCAATCGGTTTGATTCACTACACCTTGCGAGTTATATAAACTATCACCCATTTTTTTTAACCCATTTTAAAAAAATGCTTAATAATATTATGACGATAAGATGATAATTTAATGACAGGAATAAAGGGATAAAAATTGGGTAATTACAATTATTAGCCATAACAGCATTAAAAATGCCGTTATGGCTAAATTACATAATTGAAGTGATCAAAGAATCAGATAGATAAATTCTTACAACAATAAAAATTACTGTAACAAAGAAAGAACAGATTGTGGCACTTGATTCGCTTGTGCTAATACAGAAGTACCTGCTTGCTGTAAAATTTGACCTCGAGTCATGTTTGATACTTCTGTTGCGTAATCAGCATCTTCAATACGGCTACGCGCAGAACTTAAGTTATTTACAGTATTATTTATATTAGTTACAGTTGATTCGAAACGGTTTTGTACCGCACCAAGCTGCCCACGTAATGCATCGATTTTTGATAACGCAGCATCAATAGTTTTTAATGGATCGGCTGTTGGTGTATCAGATACGTTAAATGCATTTAAACCAAGTTCAGTACTATCAATTTTTTTCAAATTGATTTCAATGGTTTCACCATCGTTTGCACCTACTTGGATTTTAAGTGTTTTATCTTCAGACAATACTTTTGAACCATTAAAATCAGTTTGTTTAGAAACGCGATCGATCTCATCTAAACGTTGATCGATTTCATTTTGAATTGATACTAAATCACTTTCAGAGTTGGTTCCATTTGCCGCTTGTACGGTTAATTCACGGATACGTTGTACGTTATTATTGATTTCATTTAGCGCACCCTCAGTAGTTTGCGCAAGTGAAATACCATCATTTGCATTACGAGCTGCTTGAGTTAACCCTTTAATATTTGATGAAAATCGGTTAGCGATTGCTTGACCTGCTGCATCGTCTTTTGCGCTATTAATACGCATACCAGATGAAAGACGTTCAATAGAAGTACTAAGAACGCTTTGTGAATTGTTAAGGTTATTTCTTGCCATTAAAGACATAGTATTAGTATTAATTACTTGTGCCATTTTTATCTCCTTTAATATGATTTTTTAAATCAACGACATATTGAAAAATATGTTCAATATTTTTGCTGATAAATAATTTATCGGTAACAAAATAAGAAACTTTAATATTTTTAATAATTATCTTTTTTAAAAGCGCTATTTTAGTCATAAAAACAACCAATATTTATAAATAAATCATTTTGTTAATGTCGTTTTTAAACAATCTACTTAATGATGCTTTTTCATTCAAAAAATAAAAATATTTCTATGTATTAAATAAATCTTGAGATGATGGCTAAATTTTTGGAAAAACTGGTCGATATAAGGTGCATTAATTAAATAATTGTTATAGGAAGAATAAATCATGGCAATGAGCGCATTAGGAATTGGCTCTGGAATTGATCTTAATGGTATTTTAGACCAATTAGAAGCAGCTGAAAAAACACGTCTAACGCCAATTACAACGCAACAAAAATCCATTAATGCAAAAATTAGTGGTTTTGGTAAATTAAAAAGTGCGTTAACAACATTTAATAGTGCAACACAAAAACTTCAGAAAAAAGAGCTTTTTCAAAGTAGAACCGCGACAGGTGGTAATGACAATTATTTTTCAGTGAAAGTAAACAGCAAAGCAGTGTTAGGTAATTATGCTATTAACATTGATCAGTTAGCAACGTCTCATGGCATAGCAACTTCGCCACTCAATGATAAAAACGCTAAATTAGGTAATGATAATCAAACTCGAACTATCACTATTGAACAAGCAAATGGTCAAACACTTAATGTCACTTTATCTCAAGATGAGACATCATTAGAAGCAATAGCCAATGCGATTAACAATGCCCAAATGACTAATGAAGATGGCACAACAAGTCCGTCAACAATGAATTCAACCATTGTTCGTTCAGGAGCAGATGGCTATCAATTAGTCATTACATCGAAAGAAACAGGTGAACAACAAAGTATTACGTCTATTTCATCAGACGATGAAACCTTAAATAATATTATTGGATTTGATATTAATCAGCCTAACAATACCCACATGACAGAAGTGACAAAAGCGCAAGATGCTAAATTTTCGTTTAATGGCATTGCTATAACTAGTGGCTCTAATACTGTCAAAGATGTCATTAGTGGCGTTGATATTACGTTAAAAGAAACCACAACAACTAGCCAAAACCTTGCTATAACCGCTGATAATGAAAAACCTGAAGAAGCTATTAAAGAATGGGTAGAGGCATTTAATCAATTACAAACAACGATATCAACGTTAACAAAATTCACCATGAATGATACAAATTCAGACGAATTAAATAACGATAATGGACCACTTATTGGAGATTCAACCTTACGTAATATTGATCAAAGTATCCGCACAATATTTGCTAAAGGGCAGCCTGGTGAACTTTCTGTTCTAGCACAAATCGGCATTAACATGGATAAAGATGGCACCTTAAAGATTAACGAAAATGAACTAAAAAAAGCACTTAATGAAAATAGTGATGCGGTGGCAATACTATTTACAGGTGATGATAACGCAACTGGACTTGCCAATGAACTTTTTGAAAAAGTAAGCGGATTTATTGATAATGATGGCATGATTGATTCAGCAACTAATGGGTTAAATTCCACTTTAAAATCATTAGATAAACGTCACGAACAGGTAAGCAATTCCATCGAACAAACTATTGAGCGTTATCGCGTTCAATTTACCAAATTGGATATTTTAATTAATGAGTTAGATAGCATGAGTAATTATTTAACAACCCAATTTGACATGATGGCAAACTCGAAGAAATAAGGAAATAAAATGTATACAGGTGGATCACAAGCTTATAAACAAGTGAATTTAGAAACGCGTGTTAGCCAAGCATCACCTCATCAGTTAATTGTATTACTATTTGATGAGGCTCTTAACGCAATTAAACTAGCTAGTTTGTATATTCAAAAAGGTCATATTGCTGGCAAAGGTACTGCAATTTCGAAAGCGATTAATATTATTGATAATGGGCTTAAAAGCTGCCTAGATTTCGAAAAAGGTGGTGAAATTGCTGAAAATTTAGATCGCTTATATCACTATATTAGCCAACAATTATTACTGGCTAATTTGCATAATGATCAAGAAAAATTGCAAACTTGTTTTGATTTGCTCAACAATATTACTGAGTCTTGGCGTGAGATTGCTAAATAAAATAGGATAATTATGCAAGGAAATAACTTATTAGAACAATATGAACAATTTAATTATATTGTTGAACAAATGTTAATTAATGCCCAAAGTGAAGATTGGGATTTATTAACCACTTGGCAAGAAAAATACCAACAGTTATCAGAAAACCTAATGAAAACAGGAATGCTAGAGAAAACAGAGATGTTCCCCGCTCAGCATCGAGACATGATAGCCATGTATATAAAAAATATCTTAAGTTATCAACAACAACTAATACAATTACTCAGCGCACGTCATAGGCAGTTAGGTACATTGATAGGAACAAATATCAGCCACCAAACGAAAATTGCCAATTATCAACAAATAGCACAATTAATTTAAAATAAATAAACCATATTAAAAATATACTAAAACCATAACTTATTTATTAATAAGTTATGGTTTACTAGCGATGAAATCAATTAAATATTCATATTCATAATTTCTTGATAAGCTGCAACCAATTTATTACGGACTTGAATACCAAACTGCAATGAAACCGATGATTTTTGCATATCGACCATGACTTCATTTAATGCAACATTAGGATCCCCCATTTCAAACGCTTGCGCTTTTTGATTTGCCTGCATTTGAGCTTGGCTTATTTTATTTAATGCATTTTTTAGTTCACCCAAAAAATGGTTATCTGCTGATATTGGTTGTTTTTGTGGAAAATTCGTGATTTGGTTTAGTTTTATTGGTGTAATACCATTAAAATCGTTCAAAATATTCATTAATATAAAAACTACTTGTATTTGTTTTGGTCAACATAGCAAGCAATTTAACATACAACTAAAAATCTAAAACCTTTAAGTAAGGGGAAAAGACTTTGCTTTTTTAACTATTGATTTTTTTAAATACACAGATAATAGACCCTAGAATTAATCTAATTAGTTTAGCGTTAGGATTTTTATGGCTGGCCAAACTGTCGGTACTAAAGACGAATCAATAGTAAATAAACTACCTTTTATCAACAAACTAAAGCAAAATCGAAAGATGCTACTTCTTATTGTAGGTGTAGTTATTCTATCGATTATCTGTTTAGCTTATTTATGGATAAAAGATGAGTCTTATGGCGTTTTATTCAGTAATTTAAATGATAAAGATGGTGGAGAAATTATTAGCCAACTTGATAAAATGAATATACCTTATAAATTTTCATCATCGGGCACAACTATCTTAATTCCTGACGACAAAATTTATGATACCCGCTTGCGTATTGCACAACAAGGATTACCTAAAGGTGGTGCGGTAGGTTTTGAATTGCTTGATAAAGAAACCTTTGGTATGAGCCAATTCAATGAACAAATTAATTACCAACGAGCATTAGAAGGTGAGTTATCAAGAACAATTTCAATCATTAGCAGCATTAATGACGCTCGTGTACATATAGCAATACCCAAACCTTCGTTATTTGTTAGGGAACGAAAACCCCCTTCTGCGTCAGTCGCTATAACATTATTACCAGGTCGCGGCTTATCACAAGGTCAAATCGATGCCATTATCCATTTGATTTCAAGTAGTGTACCTGAATTACAGGCAGATAAAGTAACCATTATCGACCAGCATGGTCATTTATTAACAGGCGATAGCTACCAAGGCAGAAATGCGAATGTTGCTCAATTAGAATTTAATGAAAGAATTGAAAATAATGTCCGAGAACGTGTTGAAAAAATTATTATTCCGATTTTAGGGAAAAAAAATGTCATGGTACAAGTCAATGCTGATATTGACTTTAGCCGACAAGAATCAACATCAGAAATATATGACCCTAATAGTGATATCGCAAATCAAACAATTCGTAGTAAACAACAAGTTGAAAATCGCCAATTAGCTAATCATACTAATATTGGTGGCGTACCTGGCGCATTATCTAATCAACCTGTACCCATACCAAGCGCACCAATTGATGGAAAAACAGAATCAGCAGAATCGGAAGAAAATAAAAAATCCTATAATTTACAATCAAATAATACATTTAATTTTGAAGTAAACAGGCAAGTTGTTCATAGCAAAATCCCTGAAGGGCGAATTAAACGCTTATCCGTTGCGGTGTTAGTAAATTATAAATTTATAACAACGGAAGCTGAGGGTAAAGATGATAATGAAGAACAATCAGATGAAGATAAAACAACAGAAAAATGGGTCAAACTTGATAGTGATGAACTAAAAAATATTGAAGCATTAGCACGTCAAGCCATGGGCTTTTCTGAAGTACGCGGTGATACATTAACCGTCGCTAATTTAAAATTTACTGACCAAATATCAGAAGAAAACGAAAGCTTAGCCTTTTGGCAAACTCAAGAATTTTATGATATGACCAAATCAGGCATTAAATATCTGATCTTTATTTTCATTGCTTGGATACTATGGCGCAAAGTTTTACGTGGTATTTGGCTGAAGTTACAACGCCAACTATTTATCACTAGCGAAAAAACATCCGATTCACAATCAAGCGTAAGTGATGAAAAATTAGATTATAAAGCGCACAGCAAACAGCAACAAAAAATATTTGAAGATAATATGCATCAGCAACAATATATTCGAAAAATTGTTGAAAAAGATCCTCGTGTAATGGCTTTAATTATTCGTGATTGGATAAACAAGGAGGATATAGAATAATGAATTTAAGCGAATTGCAAAAAGCTGCCACTGTTTTAATGGTATTAGGTGAAGAGCTTGCTGCACAAGTCATGCAATACTTAAACACTAAAGAAGTACAACAGATTAGTAGTGCCATGATGTCACTACCGCAACTTTCACAGGAACAATTAAAAAGTATCCTTAATGAGTGTCAAAAAACCCTCGAAGAATGTGCCGTATTAAATACCGATACCAACGGTTATTTACGTTCTGTACTTGAAAGATCACTTGGAACCGAAAAAGCAGATCGTTTAATCGATGAATTGTTAGAAACGGATCGAGAAGAAGCAACTGACGGGCTTGAAATGCTTAATTTTGTCGATGCTGCTCGAGCAGTTGATCTAATTAAAAAAGAGCATCCACAAATTATTGCCACTATTTTAGTTCACTTAAATCGCGATTTAGCAGCCGAAATTCTGAACTTATTTGATGATGAATTACGTAATGATGTTATGTTACGTATTGCAACTTTTGGTGGTGTGGAACCGTCAGCACTCAAAGTATTATCGACTTCTTTATCAACGTTATTACATGGTCAAAATATCAAACTAAGCAATATGGGTGGAATACGTACCGCAGCAGAAATTATTAACTTAATGAAATCACAGCAAGAAGAGTTAGTTATCAATGCATTGCGCGATTATAACAGTGAGCTTGCACAAAAAATTATTGATGAAATGTTCTTATTTGAAAATCTGGTGGAAGTTGATGATAGAAGTATCCAACGCCTACTTAAAGACATTGATAACGAAACGCTTATTATTGCATTAAAAGGTGCATCAACGGCATTACGCGACAAGCTATTAAGCAATATGTCACAACGTGCAGCATCTATTTTACGTGAAGATCTAGAAAACAGACCGCCTGTGCGATTATCTCAAGTTGAAACCGAACAGAAGAAAATCTTGGTTATTGCGCGTCGTTTAGCCGAAAGTGGTGAAGTTATCTTAAGTAGCGGTGATGATGAGTATGTTTAATCGATCAGATAAATCAGACTGGAAACCTTTGATTTTCGAGAATTTATCTATATCAACGCCATCACAAACAGATGAACAAATTAGCATTGAAACCATTGATGACAGTGAACCTGAATCAAATTCAATGGAAACAAAGAGCACTGAAAAAATAACACAAGAAGTCTTAGAGCAGCTAAAACAAGAGACAATAACACAAGCATATCAGGAAGGGTTTAATGCTGGTAAAACCGAAGGTTTTGATGAGGGAAAACAAGCTGGTTATAAACAAGGATACCTTCTTGGGCAACAAGAAGGTCGTGAACACATTGAGCAACAACTTAATGATGAAAAAATAAAGACTGTGCAGGCAATGTGCGAATTAATTAATAACTTTCAGCAATCAATTAATGATATTGATGAATTAATTGTCCCAAAATTGTTTGATTTAGCATTAGCTGCTGCACAAAAAACCGTTGGTACGATTTCCAAAGTAAAACAAAAGCAATTAATGCACACCTTAAACACGTTTATTGAGCAAAGACCGATTTTTTCTCAACCTATTTCACTGCATCTCAATCCAACAGATTTGCAATGGTTAGAACCAATATTTAATGATGAAAAAAAACAATATCACTGGGAATTAGTTGCTGATCCTAATATTGAAATTGGTGGATGTAAAATTTTTAGCGATAACAATGAAATTGATGCCAGTACTACTCATCATTGGCAAATGATGGCTGACTGTTTACACAAGGATACACATTAACGTGAATTACGCATCTTTATGGGCTAATAAAATTAGTCAAGCAACACAGCAACTTCAATCCTTATCTTTAATACGACAATATGGACGTTTAGTAAAAGCATCAGGATTAGTCCTTGAAGCAGTCGGATTACAACTACCTTTAGGTTCTAATTGTTTTGTTGAGCGGCAATCTCATGATCAAATCGACGCAGTAGAATGTGAAGTTGTTGGATTTAATACACAAACACTTTATTTAATGCCTTTTGAATCGACTGATGGCATTTTATTAGGTGCAAGAGTTTATACCTCTCAATATGATTTAACACATTTTAGTCATAAATTATTACCCGTTGGTATGGCGTTATTAGGTCGAGTTATTGATGCTATGGGTAAACCATTAGATGGAAAACCCTTACCCGCTCATATCGAATATGCTGGTTTATCAAGCAAATCGCTTAATCCATTAAAACGCACCCCCATTCATCAAGTACTTGATGTCGGTGTACGAGCAATCAATGCATTATTAACCGTAGGGCAAGGTCAACGTATGGGCTTGTTTGCAGGTTCAGGGGTTGGCAAAAGTGTCTTACTGGGTATGATGGCACGCTATACTCAAGCTGATATTATTGTGGTGGGCTTAATTGGGGAACGCGGCAGAGAAGTTAAAGATTTTATTGAAAACATTCTGGGTAAAGAAGGGTTAGCTCGTGCCGTTGTTGTCGCAGCGCCAGCTGATGTATCACCATTATTACGCTTACAAGGTGCAGCATACGCCACCAGAATTGCCGAAATTTTTCGCGATCAAGGGTTTAACGTTTTACTTATTATGGACTCATTAACTCGTTATGCAATGGCACAACGGGAAATTGCCTTAGCCATAGGCGAACCACCAGCAACGAAAGGGTATCCACCTTCTGTTTTTGCAAAATTACCTGCACTGGTTGAAAAAGCCGGCAATGCAGAAAATGGCAAAGGTTCAATTACAGCATTTTATACGGTATTAACCGAAGGAGATGATCAACAAGATCCCATTGCCGACTCGGCCAGAGCTATTTTAGATGGACATATTGTTTTATCACGAACTCTTGCTGAGTCAGGTCACTACCCTGCCATTGATATTGAAGCATCAATCAGTCGGGTAATGACCGATCTTACTGCCACAGAAGATGAAAAAAAATCAAGATTATTTAAACAACTGTTTTCAAGTTTTCAACGAAACCGAGATTTAATTAATGTAGGCGCTTATGTCACCGGTACCGATCCCTTATTAGATAAAGCGATAACATTATACCCTACCATGCAAAAATTTTTACAACAGGGTATTGGTGAACATTGCTGTTATCAAGATGCTTATCAACAATTAAGTGCAATTGTTGATCCAAAATAAATCTATTAGGAAAGCACGACGATGAATAAAAACTCTTCACAACTTGCGTTTTTAACATTAAAAAAATTAGCACAAAAATCGGTAAATGATAGTTTGATCAAATTAAAAAAGGCGACTGACAATCATCAACATGCAAAATCACAACTCAATATTTTGAATAATTACTATTGTGAATATCAACAAAAATTAAGTGAAGCTTTATCAGAAGGCATTAAAGGATACGAATTGAATAATTTCAATGCATTTATTGCATCAATTGAACAAGGTATTGCAAAACAAAAAAAGCACCTATTAACTCTGAATATGAAGCAAAAACAGATAACCAATCAATTCAATCAATCCCAAAAGAATTTAAATACCTATAAAACATTATTAAATAAACAACATTATCGATACTTACAACAACAAAATCGTTTACAACAAAAGCTAACCGATGAATTTGCTCAGCAACAATTAGCAAGGAGAATATCAAATGAATATTAACCCTATTAATGATTTAAATTTAACCTCTTCTTGTCGTTCTGGAATTGTTGAAAACAATGCAATAACCAATAATAATGATTTCTTTCAACAAGTAAAACAACTTAGTGAAACACAAACAAATCAAAGTAAAGATTTTAATCAAACTAAGTTAGAAGGCGCTGATGATTGTAAAGATGAAAAAGATACTGATCTTTTAACGATAAGCTGTTACCCCATTGATATTCAGACAACCAATCAACAAATATTAACGGTTGAAAGTACGATACCAAATAACAATCAAATGTTATTGATAACAAATAATCTAAACCTTGAAGAAGTATCTGATGATAACTTATTTGATGCACAACCAGCCACATTTGAAAATGAACCGACAAAACAATTATTACTTACAATTCACCAAAGTGAAGAGTTAACCAATAAATCCATGCAAAAAACTGCTCTTCTGTCAGAATCTAACATGAAAATCGGGCATAAATTTGATCAAACGGCTGAGATAAAAACCGATATCAATCAAAAATTAATGGGCAGCCAAAGTATAGCCAATAATAAGATGATAAAAGCCGATAACTGGCAAATTGAGTTTGAAGCAAGTCGAGATACTACACTAAATAGTGTCAAAGAAACGTTCTTTACAGCTGCTGCTGAAAATAAGCAAAATCAGATATTTCCTCAACCTAACATGGCACTGACTTCATTAACTGTTGATTTGCCAACACCTATGCATTCTTCAACATCTACACCTTTGCCAATAATGGGGAATATTGAAACATGGAAAACAGCATTAACAGAGAAAATTATTATGCTTAATCATCAAGATATGCAAACAGCTGAAATCAAATTACACCCGCAGGAGTTCGGCTCATTACATATTAAACTTGCCATGATTGACGATAAAATGAATCTTCAAATGATTGCAGCACACACTTATGTTAAAAATGTATTAGAATCAGCATTACCTACTTTAAGAACCTCATTAGAAGAACAAGGTATTATCCTTGAACAAACCGATATCAGTGAATTTTCAATGATGAATAATGCCGATGATCAGTCAGCAAGATATCAACAAACCCAAAATAAACAATCACCCGTAACATTATTATCGGATACTACCGAACAAAAATCTGAACAACACGATATTGAAAAAAATCAGGTAACAAAATCAGGGTTAAGCATATTTGCATAGCGAATCGGACGTAATAGATCATTATATTTTCGCTTACAAGAATAGTAAAAACGTTGAATAGGTCATATTTTTATAGCCTATTCTTCAAATCAATTCCATGAGCATAATTTATTATTTTTTTAATTTTAGCCGTTAAATTAGCGGAAAGTACTTTTACATTTTTACTGAGACAAGAATAATTATGTCAACCAATAAGAAAAAAATAAGTGTTGTAAATATAATACTTATCCTAATTACGCTGTTAGCTGTAGGTGCTTGTGGTTATCTATGGTTTCAAAATCAGCCAAAAGATACGCACCATATACAAGAAGAACAACCCGTTTTATCACCGGTTTTTCTAACTTTAAAACCATTTACGCTTTCACTACCAAAATCAGAAGATAATGCAGACATTAATAAAATTGTTTATGTTGGTATGGTATTACGTGTTGCTGATGAAAAACAAAAATCAATATTATTAGAATATTTACCTGAAGTAAGAAGTGACATATTGCTTTTAATATCAAAACAATATGTTAGTAACTTAAAACAAGAGTCAGGAAAGATCGATTTACAAGAAAAAATTAAAATGACTTTAACTCGGCAATATGATGCAAAACATTGGGTAAAAGTGGATGAAGTTTTATTTACTGATTTTATCTTAAGGTGATTATTATGCCTGATCAGAACGAAGAAAAAACAACATTAAATGAACCTGATGATACACAACCGGTATCCGACAGTTCAGTGATTATCGAAGAAAACAAAATTGAGTCATCTGTTATTTCGTATCCACCAGGCAAAAAAGCGAATGTTAAACCTTATGATTTATCGGTCAAGCATCGGTTTATACCAGAACGTTTAACTGCTCTAGAAATTATTAATGAGCGTTTTGCTCGTCAGTTTAGAATTGGGTTATTTAACCGATTACGTCGTAATACTGATGTCATAGCTTTACCTGTTGAACCTCATACTTTTGAAGAGTTTTCTGACACTTCATCGGCAAATCATTTAAATTTAGTACATCTTAACCCATTAAGAGGTACGAGTTTATTTTCATTTTCGCCTGAATTAGTCTTTATAATTGTTGATTCATTATTTGGAGGTGATGGACATTCGCCGCAAATAGAAACAGAAGGTCGAGAATTTACGCACACTGAACAACAAATCATTAACAGAGTATTGGAATTAGCATTAGTTATTTATCAAAATTCATGGGCAGATGTCTACCCGATTGAAGCCCAATATGTTCGTTCTGAAATGCAAAGTAAATTTACTAATATTACTAATTCACCTGATGATATTGTATTAACAACCAAATTTAAAGTTGAAGTTGGTCACAGTAAAGCAACATTTTGTGTTTGTATTCCTTATTCAATGGTTGAACCCATTAAAGAATTACTAATAAAACCCCCTGCTGAGCAAAAAACGTATCAAGATGATAATGTCTGGATGAGTTCATTAACTAGTGGCATCAAACATTCAGCAGTCGAATTGGTCGCTAATTTTACCAAAATTAATACAACTGTAGATAAATTACTAACACTAAAAGTCAATGATATTTTAGTGATAGAAAAACCAACTAATATTGATGTAACTGTCGGAGGAGTGCCTATCTTAACGGGTAATTACGGCAAAATGAATAAACAATATGCAGTTCAAGTTGAACAGGTCATTAACCCTGTATTAGAACAATTGCATGAAGGAGTGTTTAATGACTGATATCAAACAAAATAGTGACGAGAATCAAAACGCCACCATAACAAACGATGAATTAATGACAAAAGAAGCTGTGTTTGAAACACTATCGCCACAACAAACAGAAGATAAACAGCAAGATATCAACCTTATCCTTGATATCCCTGTAAATTTGAGTGTTGAGCTTGGCAGAACCAAAATGGCGATTAAAGATCTATTAAATTTAACCCAAGGCTCCATTATTGCATTAGATGGGCAAGCAGGTGAGCCTTTAGATATATTAATTAATGGTTATTTAATTGCACAAGGTGAAATTGTGGTTGTGGGAGATAATTATGGGGTACGCATTATGGATATTATTACCCCATCAGAACGTGTACGCAGGTTGAGCCGTTAATGCCTGTTAACATCACAAATTTGGCTCAACCTCAGGCTACAATAACAAGCACAAATGCTCTATCAACGCCACCTTCAGAGTTTAATATTTACACACAAGTTGGAACGTCCATGGGGATGTCATTTATTGGTATTATCGGTGTTATTTTACTGCTTGGATGGTTAGTTAGACGCCTAGGTTTAAAAAAAACAACGAATCAATTTATGGACATAAAAGCCACATATAGCCTATCGCCCAAAGAACATATTATTTTAGTTCATGTGGATCAACAGTTATTAGTAGTTGGCGTGACGCCTCAACAAATGACATTACTGCATACCATTAATGAACAACGTACTGAAATATTACTTTCGACAAAAACAAACAAGGCAAACTTTTCGAAAAATAATCTATTTCAGCAAATATTACAATCAACTTTAAAATCAAAAAAGGAGTAATAACAAGTGAGGTTAAAATTAATCATTTTACTAAGCTTATTGTTACTTAGCCTACCTAGTCATGCTGAGGTTTATCCTCTTTCTGTTATTACTCAAACAGCACAAAGTGGTGAACAACATTGGGCATTACCAGTAGAAACATTAGTTTTTTTAACATTACTGACATTTATACCAGCAATATTATTATTGATGACTAGCTTTACGCGCATCATTATTGTGCTAGGTTTGTTACGTAATGCGCTAGGCACCCCCTCTGCGCCACCTAATCAGGTTATTTTAGGAATTGCACTATTTATGACCTTTTTTATTATGTCCCCCGTTATTGATAAAATTTATCAAGATGCTTATATACCTTACTCGCAAAATCAAATCACTATGCAAGAGGGGTTAACTACAGCTGCTAAACCACTTAGGGAATTTATGTTAACTCAAACCCGTGAAAATGATTTATCACTATTTGTTAACATGTCGCATGAAACGAATATTCAAACACGTGAAGATATCCCTTTAAAAGTGCTTATTCCTGCTTTTGTAGTAAGTGAGTTAAAAACAGCTTTTCAGATAGGTTTTACAATTTTTATTCCTTTCTTAGTGATTGATTTAGTCATTGCCAGCACACTTATGGCATTAGGCATGATGATGGTGCCACCAGCAACGGTATCACTGCCATTTAAATTAATGCTATTTGTATTGGCTGACGGTTGGCACTTGCTATTAGGTTCATTAGCCCAAAGCTTTTTTAGTTAAAAACTAACATTAGTTAAAAACAGTAGATGAATAAAGGCAAATTAGCTAAACATAATTCAATTAAGAAGTTATTTCATCAACCATTCATTAAACAAGGTAAAATTAAGGAATTATATGTCAACTGAATCTATTAGCGCCCTTGCAATACAGGCAATCAAAGTAGCAGCATCATTGGCAAGCCCTATACTTCTCGCCGCTTTAGTGACAGGCTTAATCATTAGTTTATTACAAGCGGCGACACAAATTAATGAAATGACATTATCTTTCATTCCTAAAATTTTAGCGGTGATTATTGTATTAATTGTGCTTGGACCGACAATGCTATCGACAATGACAGATTTCATCAAAATGGCTCTTACCAATATCCCTAATTTAACTAGCTAAATTTAATGAATCTTAATATTAATGATTTATTCAATATTGATTATTTTATTTTAATTCGCAACTGCTTTTTCCCGTTTGTGCGGATTCTAGCATTGATAATGGTTGCCCCCATTACCGGAGAAAGAGAAATACCCAAGCGAGTAAAAATAGGATTAGCTTTACTCATTGCAATTCTGCTACCTTTACCACAAATTAACGAAAATATAAGCCTCTACTCATTTGAAGGAATATGGGTTATTTCGCAACAAATTCTCATTGGTACTGTAATTGGTTTAACAATGCAATTTGCCTTTATGACAGTTAGGATGGCAGGTGAATTAATTGGTATGCAAATGGGGCTTGGCATGGCTACATTTTTTGATCCAATTGGTGGACCTTCAACCTCAGTATTATCTCGTTTAATTAACCTAACCGCTTTACTACTCTTCCTTAGCTTAGACGGCCATTTATGGTTACTTTATGGTTTAGCTAACAGTTTTGATATCATACCTGTTAGCAAAATACCACTAAACAGTAATGGGTATTTAATGTTAATTGATGTCAGCCGTCTACTTTTTATCAATGGAATCATGTTAGCTCTACCATTAATGACTCTACTATTAATCATTAATATGGCATTAGGATTATTAAACAGAATAACTCCTCAATTATCGATATTTGTTGTTGGCTATCCTTTAACTTTATTATTAGGGCTAATCATGCTAGCTTATTTAATGTCGATGCTACCCGCCTTTGCCGAGTTTATTTTTGAACAAATATTCGAACGTATTTCAATGATGCTAGGGGCGTTTTTAAGATAAAGGAATTAACACTTAAATCAAATTTTCCCCAACAAACTAAAGTGAATACTATAGGTATAAAGAATAGAAAGATCTTTTCATTAAACTTAAATTACCTAAACTATCCCCCCAACAAATAGAAATCTAATTAAAAAAGCGAATTCACTATTGACGACAGATGGAGTTGTTCTGTTGATAAGGTCTCCATACGTATATCCTTACTAAAATAGCAGTAAGTAAAAAATAAAATGATCAATAGGGCAATAATGAAAAGGTAATGCTTACTTATTAGTCGAAGTTCCATCTTGTTTATTAACTTCAAGTAATATATCGACAACGGCACTCAAGGCAAATTTTTGCGTAGTTGACTCTTTGTATGCGGAAGCTCTATCGGTAAATGCATACGGGCTTTAATACGATCAATGGGGATTTTCACCGAACACTTAGGTACCGTGCCATCGCCATTACCTTTTGCCGGTTTAAGAGTGTAACATTCGGTAATATTGCCTTTATAATATGTAATTCATTTGTGAAATAATAAAATTGATTATCGAAAAGTAATATGCCCTTTTTAAATAATCAAAGGAGTTAATCTTCGTCTTTAATTTAGTTCAATTCTACTATTTACGATAGGCAATAGCTGGGAATTTGTTAATTATCACAGCACTTATTTTGGAATAGTCTATAAAAGATATTTACGCGATAAGATAAAACCCATTTTTTAAAACCAGTTTAGATACCGCGTAAATTTTGATGATTTTATTTGCTTTTTTGCTCTTCACGAGTTAATTTTTTCATTTTTTGTTCAATGCGCTGGCGTTTTAATGGTGATAGATAATCAACAAAGAGCTTACCTTTTAAGTGATCCATTTCATGTTGAATACAAATCGCAAGCAATTCATCGGCTTCAATTTCGTAAGGTTTGCCATTACGATCGAGTGCTTTAATTTTGATTTTTTCAGCCCTTGGCACAAAACCTCGACAATCGGGTACCGATAAGCATCCTTCTTCAATACCTGTTTCACCTTCTTGGCTAATCACTTCTGGATTAATAATCACATAAACATGGCTTTTATCTTCTGTTACATCAATCACAATAATTTGTTCATGTATATTTACTTGTGTAGCTGCAAGCCCTATTCCATTTTCGGCGTACATGGTTTCAACCATATTATCAATAGTGGTTTGTAATTCTGGCGTAAACGCTGTAACAGGTTTTGCAATTTTGCGTAGTCGCTCATCAGGAAAACGTAATACTGGTAAAATAGCCATAAATTCTTCGATCTACTCCTCAAATGTTTGGGTTTTCAATATTGTGGACATTGTAAATGTTTATAGTGTCTGTGAATAGCCTTTGTTGGCTATTGATAATATTTATCTTATCAATTCAACCCCCATAATTATATTTGAATGATGAATAACAATAATGAGTAACTATGAATTTTTATTACGAATTTCAATGCTAGGGCAAGGTAAACTTGTAATTTTTAAAAAAATTAGCCAATTTTTTACAGCTGGTCTTCCAAAGAAGATAAAAAATGTTGATTTTATTTTGGATAAAATAGGGTTAAGCGAAACGCAAAAATTTTGCTTTTGGGATGTTTCTTATCTGCATTTTGAACCTATTCTGGACTGGTTATACAGTTCTGGCTTTCAAAAACACCTTATTGCTTACTGTGATGTTGATTACCCTTTATTACTTAAGCAGATCAAAGCCCCACCACTTTTGCTTTTTGTTATAGGCAATAAACAATTATTGCAAACACCGCAAATTGCTATGGTAGGCAGTCGCCAATTTAGTGAATATGGAGCACAATGGGGACGATTTTTTGCTAGCGAATTGGCCATTAATGGGTTAACTATCACAAGCGGTTTAGCATTAGGGCTAGATGCGATTTGTCATCGAGGAGCGCTTGAAGTATCTGGCAATACAATTGCGGTTTTAGGCAGCGGTGTTGCCAATATTGTGCCTAGAACAAATCTTAAACTTGCAAATGATATTTTGGCACAAAACGGCGCATTAGTGTCTGAGTTTTTACCTTTCAAGGAGGCAAGATCAGAATATTTTCCTAGGCGTAACCGTATTATTAGCGGATTGAGTTTGGGCACTTTTGTGATTGAAGCTTCGGAAAAAAGTGGATCGCTAATCACCGCACGTTATGCGCTTGAGCAAAATCGTGATGTGTTTGCCTTACCAGGGGAAATTGATAATGAAAATTGCCACGGCACCCATTATTTAATCAAGCAAGGGGCTTATTTAGTAACGCAACCAACCGATATTTTAGAACACTATTGCGGTTATTTGTCGATTAATAATAGTTCAACCAATCAATATACAGAATCAACACAGACTGTTTTGTACCCTGACATTTTTGCTGTGATTCATCATGAGCCAATCCCTGTTGATTTGATTGCTGAGCAGGTAAATTTATCAATAGCCGAGATAACCGTTAAATTGTTAGATATGGAACTAGCAGGATTAATTAAAACTGTTACAGGCGGTTATATTCGCAATCGAGTCATTTAAAAAATTTTTTTAAAAGCTTTAGAAAGATAGGCTGTTAAATATAAACTCCGCCGATAGACATCGGCGGTACAAACTATTTTTATTTATCTTCAATTTCTAGCGCAATTTCTGAAAGAATAATGCCTGTATTATCAGCATAGACAAAATCCCCCGAAAAGAAGGTTACACCGCCAAAATTAACTCTAATGTCTAGTTCACCAACCCCTTGATCTTCAGCTCCCACTGGAATTGCAGCTAATGCTTGTATTCCAATTTCAGCTTCAGCAAGGTAATCCACCTGTCGAACGGCACCATACACAATAATTCCTTCCCATTGATTTTGAACGGCAATATCGATTAGTTCTGCGTCAATTAATGCACGACGAACAGACCCCCCTCCATCAATAACAAGGATTTTACCTGATCCATTTGATTGTAAAATTTCATATAGTAACCCGTTATCTTCAAAACATTTCACTGTTACGGCCTGACCTGAAAATGATGCTACGCCACCAAAATTACTGAATATTGGTTCCACCACGTTAACATCTTCTGGGTAATAATCACAAAGAATTGAAGTATCAAACTCCATAGTCAAGTCTCCTTTAGCCTTCATATTTAAGTTTATCTAGTATAACCCCAACATTGAGTAACACGATATTAAATTTAAATAAACGTGAACTAGCTCAACATAATACCAGAACAATAAAGTAAATTAGTTAATAAAGCAAGCTTGACCATCTGCAACAATAAAGGTGTGGCATCTTTTGCTGTTTTAAACCGAAAAACAGCAAAAATATGTTTGATAAACAGTGGTGATATCAGCATAAATAGCCATGCCCAAATCGATTGTAATGTATGGTAAGCAAATAAACTAAAGCAGAATAATGCAGCTATTAATAAGATGAGATGATAAATCTGCCCTAGCTTTTTTCCTATTAATACAATTAAAGTTCGTTTATGATTTTTTTTGTCATTTTCAAGATCACGTAAATTGTTAATATTGAGTACTGCAACTGATAATAAACCACAACCTAATGCTGGAAATATAATAAAAAATGACAATGTTTTGGTTTGTAAGTAATAACTTCCTATTACGCCGATTAAACCAAAAAATATTAATACCGATAAATCACCAAGACCTATATATCCATAAGGCTTTTTACCAACAGTGTAAGTAATAGCAGCAATAATTGATAGTAATCCTAGCACGATAAAACCGTATAATTCGTACAGGGTGTTACAAGCAAGAGTGAGTAAACTTATTCCAGCAAAAACACATAATATTATGTTAATTTGTAAAGCAATTTTTAATTGCTTGAGGGTAATTAAACCTAGCTGAATTCCTCTAGCGTGTGCACTAAGATTTAGTTTGTCGGTCCCTTTAATGGCATCGCCATAATCATTAGCTAAGTTAGAAAGAATTTGCAATAACGAAGCTGTAATGATTGCCAGTAACATTATCCAAAAATTAAATTGATACTGCCAGTAAGCCAGTGCATTACCTACTACTATTGAACAAAGCGAAAGCGGTAGTGTTTTTAAGCGTAAACTGATCATCCATGGGTAATATTTCATGTACATTAATAATTTATTTAATTGAATAAAAATTTTTTAGCAATCATAACAGGAATAAAAACAAGGTTCACGCTATCAATAATGAAAATGCTATTTTATAAAAAGCGGTGATATTGGACGATGTTATTACTCTATTTCTATAAGATTGCTATGCTAATAATTACCGTTAACACTTCGAAGCACTGTTATTAAAACAATTTTTAAATTAGTGCTTATCATATATCGGTTGGAGATAATTAAACGTTACAATTTATCGATTGTTTTTTTCATGTAGTTTTCTTTTTTAAATAATCGGCGTGCTCGACCTTCTCTTAACGCTGAAATAAACAAACCTAATGCACTGTATATTATACCAAGTAAAAGTATCATAAAAATATTATATAAATTATCTGATAAGCCTAGCCCCATTTGGTTTACACCTGCAATCATGTTGGTTGCCCAAGTAGAAGGGAGTAAATAGGTGACAAATTGTACCCAATGTGGCATAGCATCAATTGGCCAAATCGTTCCTGAAAGGTAGAATACCGGTGTGGTCAAAAATGCTAATGTTAGGTAGATCATTTCAGTTCGACGTAAACATTCGGTTAATAATTTGCTTAATCCTAATGCGCCTAATAGTAAGGGGAAAGTCATGGTTAATATTTCAATGATACCAGCCAATTGTCGATAACCAAGTACCCAAGGCCATAAACCAAATAGCACAATAGATAAAAATAACCAGATTGGTAATAAACCACATAAGCTACCTAAAATTACAATTTTAGGCGGTCTACCTTGAGGTAAAGAGTTTAAGGTTATATTTATGCGTGTTGAAGCAATTAAAAAAGAGTGTTGTAATAGCATGACTAATAAGCCAGGAAAGGTAATAGCTGCAAAGCTTATTCCTGCATTGTAAAGAGGCTCAGTTTGTGCTTTTATTGGCGATAAAATAATTTTAATTTGCTCATCTGAAAATCCAGAATTACGCATTATTCGTGTGTTGTATTGGGTTAATATTTGTTGATAGATACCTTTAATATCCACTTGAATCAATCCATTTGCTAAACGGCTTGATGCATCACCATAAGCGGGAATAGTCACTTCTTCACCACTTAATAGTCGTTTTTCAAAATCTCTAGGTATTGTGATAACCGCAAAAAGCTTACGATTATTGATGTCATCATATGCTTGTAGCGAACTTTCGTAGATAATTGTGCCAATTTTAGAACTGGTTTCTAATGATCTTATTAAACCGCGGCTAGTCGGAGTGTGATCTTGATCAACAATCGCAACAGGTAAGTTAGTTATTGTGCCATTAATATAGACTAAGCTCATCAATGAAACAGATAATAGTAGTAGTAACCATATCGGTCGCATTAACATTAAAAAGAATATTTTTAAAAATGAAGACCAAAACATTTTAAGCATTTGATTTATCCTTTTGCTGTGAATGCAAACGCTTTACTAGCCGTTTTCTAACTAACACGGTAATAATGATTGGGTAGATCATTAATATACCACAGGTTTTAAACACAGATAGGTAATTCGAATGCCGTAAAAAGAGATCGAATAATTTGTTAAGCGCATAGGTTAATGGTTCGAGCGATGAAATAAATCTGGCTATCCAAGGCATTGAAAGTTCAGGCACTACAATACCTGAATAAGTTAAGGCAAGTCCAACCAGTATACCAATATAAGTATAGGCATCAATTGCGTTTTTGGTAAAAGTAAATAGTAAAATACCGATACTTTGTGCTGCAATCACATAGAAAAATACGACGGTCATCATGGCAAAAGGCGAACCAGATACTTTGGCGTGAGAAAGCACAACTAACAAGGCAATTTCGAAAATGAGCAACATTGTATACCAAATAGTATAAGGTGCTAATTTTCCTAATACAAAAGGGTAGTTTGCTCGTGTCCGTTTTGGTAATTGCGATAAAATATAAATTGTTGTTGTGATAACAAATAATTGTAATAAATGGACCACCGCTGAAAACTGCTGGAAATATAGAGAGTTACCACTTGCATTAAATAAACCATCATAATTAAAATTGACTTTCGCAAGTGGTGGAACTGGCAATCCAATACTGGTTGCCAATGTGGTTCGATACTGTGTATTTAATACTGCAATTAATCCCGAGTAATCCATAATAGAATATAACCCTGCGCTGTAATATAATGCATTATAATAAAGCATAGGTGTTGGTTGACGACCTGATAAGACATCCGCCTCGAAATTTGGTGGAATATATAATATGGCGTAAATTTTTGCTTTTTGTAAATCTCGTTCCGCTACTGAAAGTTGGTTATCATAATTGATAAGGTTTGCATGTGCTCCAGCATTAAGATTACGTACGATTTCGCGTGATAATGTGCTTTTGTCTTGGTCAATATAAGCAACAGGCAGATCAAACAATACACCTCGGTAGAAGATACTGCTAATTATGACGAAAATAAGCAGTGGTAAAATCCACATTAACCAATGAGAAGTAAATCGCTTAAATATTTGCAATACTTCTTGATTATATGCTGTTTTGAAACGATTCCAGAAATCTAACATTAATTGTCTAATTTCCATAAGGTGCTCATACCTGCACGTAAACCTTCAATATGGGTAAGCGGATATAGTCTAACTTCAAAGGTTTTTAAATCAAAATCACCTGTTGCTCGCGTTGCTCGTTTGGTCGCATAATCTCCCATTGGCGCAATATATCGAATTTCAGCTTCTATTTCTTTATTACCTAATGCTGGCACTTCAAGCTTAATGTGATCACCTTTATGTACGTTAGGCATAATATTTTCCCGAAGATTAAATACAAAGTAAGCATCTGGTAGGCGAATAACTGTTAATAATGGGCTATTAGCATTAAATAATTCACCAACTTCCGCAGGTATTGAACCAATTTCACCACCAACGGGAGCTTTAACTTGTAAATCATCATATTGAATTTGTAGCTGTTTAAGTTGTTCTTCGGCTTCTTTTAATTTTGCTGCGTAAATTTCACGCTGCTCAGTACGATCACCATTTTTAGCTTGATCTAAATTAGCTTGTGCTGATTGAACTTGTTGAAAGGCGGCATCACGAGTTTTTAACGCGCTATCTAATATGGATTGTGATACATAACCTTTAGCTGAGATAGCTTTGTTTCGATTATATTCTTTCAATGCATTTTCATAATTAACTTTCGCTTGTTCAAGTAGCGCTTCATAATAGCGAATGCTTTCTTCTCGTGTGCCATGATTAGATAACGCAACTTGAGCTTGGGCTTGTTCACATGCCGCTTCCGCTGCCTTGACTTGGGCTAATAACTCTGGGCTATCAAGTGTGATAAGAATATCATTAGGTTTAACATCATCTCCACGGTTAACATGGATAAGTTGTACACGACCTTTGGCTTTTGACGCAATACTAACATTAGGTGCGTCAACTTCACCTTGTAAAATAAGTTGGCTATTGTGTGAACGTATTAATATCGTCATGGAGATTAAAATAACGATTAATACAATACTAATAAAAGTTTTTTTATTCATAAAATTCTTTATAGAGTGATATTAAAAAGATAAGACATAGAGAATTAAGGCAATTCTATGTAGAATTAAAATAACATACGAGAAAATCCTTCCGTGCATTATACGAAAAGTGCCTTAATTGCACAAGTTAACCCATACTGAATTTAAAATTGGCACAATATTTATCCTATATTTAATCGATTGGAAGCAAACTTTGTTATTAAAATAAACTATTTTAATAATTGTAAATATGGATTTTAATAGTTTTTATTTATAAATGATATTAGTCAAAAGGCTATAGATAAAAACCTACTTATTTAGTATGATATTTATAATTGTGATTATAAGGTAGAAAGAAAAGTATGAAAAAAATAATTATTGTTGGCGGTGGTGCTGGTGGTTTTGAGTTAGCCACTGATCTTGGCAATAAATTGGGTAAAAATCAAGAAGTCCAAATTACGTTAATCGATAAAAATAGTTATCACATTTGGAAACCCCTTTTACATGAAGTTGCAACAGGCGTACTAGATGAACAAGTGGATAATATCTATTATGCAGCACAAGCCCTACAACATCATTTTCAATTCACACAAGGTGCCTTTACTAATATTGACCGCGATAATAAGCAAGTTGTTATCGTTGATTCTAATAATGAAACTATTTCTATTGCCTATGATATTTTAGTCATAGCAATAGGTAGTACTTCTAATGATTTTGGTACTCCAGGCGTTAAAGAACATTGTATCTTTTTGGACGATCAAAATGCAGCACTCCAGCTACGTGAGTTATTGTTATCAAAATTTGCTGATTTTTGCTCTAATACCAATAAGTTTGAAGACAAAATTCGTGTTGCCATTGTAGGCGGTGGTGCAACCGGTGTTGAATTAGCATCTGAGTTACCACATATGGTTGATGAATTTGGCACATGTCGACAAAATGGTATGTGCTCAGATCAATTAGATATATCAGTTATTGAAGCAACAGATCGTATTTTACCTGCTCTTCCTGAAAAAACTGCATTAAGTATTACCAAAACTTTAGAAAATCAAGGTATTCATGTGTTAACCAAAACGATGATTACTAAAGCAGAAAGAGATGGATTTTATCCCAAAGAAGGCGATACCATAAAAGCGGATATTATGATCTGGACAGCAGGTGTAAAAGCGCCTGATTATTTAAAAGAAATTGCAAGTTTAGAATCAAGCCGTTCTAATCAATTAGTAGTAAAACCAACATTACAAACAACACGTGATGATAACATTTTTGTTATTGGTGATTGTGCTTATGCTATGCAAGATTCAGGTCGTGCATCACCACCAACAGCACAAGCAGCTCATCAAATGGCTAAAATTTGTTGTAGCAATATTATCCGTATGATAAACAATCAACCAATGAAATCCTTTAAATATACCGATAATGGGACCATTATTTCATTGCATGATACAGCACAAGGTGTCATTAAATTAGCTGGTAAAAGTGAAATGGGTGTTAAAGGTTGGTTTGCAATGATAATTCATCGTTTATTATATCGCATGCATCAAGCAAACTTAATTGGTATTTTTAGAACAATTCGTTTTTCTTGTGCTAGTAAAGTAATGTACAAAACCAAATCTTCTTCTATTTTTACCAAAAGAAATTAGCCCTCACTTTCTATTATTAATAGCTACTTTGAATATGTATTTTTTGAAGTAGCTTTTTATATTTTCTGTAATATTGACTGTTTTTATCGGTAAGTTCAATGCATCCGATTTTAATGTTTATGTTGTTGTTAATAACTTTGATAACAAGTGTTGGTGATCAACCACAAAATAATGGGGGATTTGATTCTTTAATCTTCACAGTCAGGAAAGAGTAAAAATGTTGAACAAGAAAAAGACTCTCCTTATAGTTGTATAGGAATTATTTTTAATATAAATTAAAATGTTAGTTTCTCTAAATGGGAAGTAAAGGGATTTACAAGCCGCTAAAAAGCCGATTTCTCATGGAAAAATAAAAATTACATTATAAAACATTTAAAAACTCACAATTTATTTAATAATAAGATCACTAAATTCAAGAAAGTAGCAAGCACTTTTGAAGTGCAAGCCTTATGATATCTGGTTTAACTGGAAGAATAATTACATTTACTATTGTGAATTAGTATGGAAGGTTGATGATACGGATACTTAATCTAAAAATTGGTAAGTTGCAGACATTAAAGAATTTTACCTTTCACTTCCTGTAGTAAAGCAGAAAATAAAAGGACGCCATGGCAGTAAAATCCTCTTTTACCAAGAATCAGCTATTTCCCTTGTTTCAATGTTTAATTCGCCATGATTGATAACCATTAGTTTAACGTAATGATAATTTTTTTATTGGTGCAAAACTTTTTCGATATAAATGGTTTATGCCATGTGTTTCAATTGCCGCTAAATGCGCTTTTGTAGGATAGCCTTTATGCTGTGCAAGGCCATATTGTGGGTAAAGTTTACCTAACTCAACCATTTCACGATCACGTGTAACTTTAGCTAAAATAGACGCTGCACTAATTTCTGCTACTAATAAATCACCTTTAACAACGGCTTGGGTTTGTATACCAAAATCAGGACAACGGTTGCCGTCAACTAATACAAAGTTGGGCTTTACTTTCAATCCAATCACTGCTCGTTGCATAGCTAGCATGGTGGCATGTAAAATATTTAATTTATCTATTTCTTCAACGGAAGCCCTTGCAACACACCAAGCTAAGGCATTTTCTTTGATGATATCAAATAGTTGTTCACGTTTTTTTTCAGTCAATTTTTTAGAGTCCGTTAAACCAATTATTGGTTTATTGGGATCTAAAATCACTGCTGCGGTGACTACATCACCACAAAGTGGACCACGCCCAACTTCGTCAACACCAGCAATTAGTGTAGCATCAGGGTAAGTAAATTCTAATAACAAAGTAAATCCTCTAATATTACTCTACAGGTATTATTCTTTTAAAATATCCAATACAGCTTGTGCTGCTTGTTCATCAGCGTTACAACGGATTTGTTTATGCAATGTGAGAAAGGTATCTTTCAATGCTAAATTATCTTTCTCTAAAAAAGGGATAATATGGGTAACGATATTTTCTGGTGTGCAGTCTTGTTGTAGCAATTCGGGCACAATCTGTTTACCTGCTAAAATATTAGGTAAAGACACGTAAGGCGTTTTAATTAATTTTTTAGCTAGCCAAAAAGTGAATGCTTTCATTTTGTAGCCAACCACCATTGGGCACTTAGCTAACATGCATTCTAATGCTACAGTCCCTGATGCTAAGATTGCGGCATTACTAGCAATCATTGCTTCACGAGCTTGTCCGTCTAATAGTTGCATTTTAAGTTCTGGTGCAACTTGTGCTTTAATTTGTTCAAACTCTTTTCGCCTTTTAGCATTAACTAGAGGTACCACAATATGCAAATCCGAATAACGCTTATGCAATAATTGAGCTGCTTTTAAAAATGGTTCTGATAATAAAGTGACTTCAGCATGACGGCTACCTGGCAATAAAACTAAACAACGACAATTGATTGGAACGCCTAATTGTTGACGCATAGCGGTTTGATCTGGTTTTAATGGAATATCATCTGCCATTTTATGACCAATGAAACGACATGGCACATTAAACTTGTCATAAAATACCTTTTCAAATGGAAGAAAAGCTAAAATAAGGTTGGTATTACGTTTTATTTTAAAAACGCGCTTTTGCTTCCAAGCCCAAACTGATGGGCTAACATAATGAATCGTTTTTATGCCTGCTCGCTTTAATTTTCCTTCTAACGGAAGATTAAAATCTGGGGCATCAATACCAATAAATATATCAGGTTTAAGTGCTATTAAACGCTCGGTAATATCTTTGCGAATTGCTAAGATCCGGCGTAATCGGCCTAGTACCTCAATAATCCCCATAACGGATAATTCATCCATTTCATACCAAGCTTGACAGCCTTCGGCTTGCATTTTAGGACCAGCAATACCCACAAAGTGAATATTTGGATAATGTTTTTTTAGTGCAAGAATCAATCCTGCACCAAGAATATCGCCAGAGGCTTCTCCTGCAATGATCGCAATTGTTAACGGTTTATTTGTCATTAACGGATAATGCCGCGTGTTGAACGTGCAAAAAAGTCAATAAATAGTTTAATTTCTGGGTATTGCTTAGCAATAGTTTCAATTTCAATTTTTGCATCGTCTAACATTAAACCATTCCTATAAAGAATTTTATAAGCACTGCGTATGGCTTGTAATGCTTCCTTGCCAAACCCTCTGCGTTTTAAACCTTCGTAATTTACGCCATGTGGCGTTGCATGATTGCCTTGTGCAATAACATAAGGGGGAACATCTTGTGCAACACCAGAACAGCCACCAACCATAACATGGGCTCCAATTACACAAAACTGATGTACCGCAGTCATACCACCAATAATGACATAATCATCTAGTTGAACATGCCCTCCAAGAGTAGCGTTATTAGCTAAAATGCAGCGATTACCAACATGGCAATCATGTGCAATATGCGAATTAATCATCAAGAGATTATCGCTACCAATACGGGTTAACTCCCCTCCTTGTACTGTTCCACGATGGATAGTCACGCTTTCGCGAATCATATTGCGATCACCGATTTCAGTACGTGTTGGTTCACCTCGATATTTCAGATCTTGGTTAACTTCTCCGATGGAAGTGAATTGATAAATTTGATTATCCTTGCCAATTTTGGTGTGTCCGTTGATAACAACGTGTGACTTTAAAAACGTCCCGTCACCAATTTCAACATTTTCACCAATAAAGCAGAAAGGACCAATTTTGACGTTATCGCCAATTTTCGCACCTTTCTCAATCACTGAACTTGGATGTATTTCCGTTGCCATAGTGTTTCCTTGAAACTGCTTTTAGGATATTTTTAAAATAATATTATTTGCGAGCACACATCATTTCAGCTTCGCAAACCAAATTACCATCAACGGTGGCAACACCATGGAATAATGCAATACCTCGGCGCTCTTTAATATATTCAACATCAAGTATAATCTGATCACCTGGCACAACAGGCCGTTTAAAACGTGCTTTATCAATTGAAGCAAAATAATAAAGTTGCCCTGGTGATAGTTCTTCGATGCTTTTAAATGCCAATATACCTGTCGCTTGTGCCATGGCTTCTAAAATTAATACACCAGGAAAAACCGGTTTATTCGGGAAATGTCCCTGAAAGAAAGGTTCATTAACGGTGACATTTTTTATTGCCTTTAATGTTTTACCTTTTTCATAACTAATCACGCGATCGACCATCAAAAAAGGATAACGATGCGGTAATAAACTAATGATTTCTTCAATATCAAGGGTATTAAGTTCGGTAGTCAAAATAGCTATCCTTATATATTACTGTAAACTTTATACATTATAACTGAGGATAGCTATTTCACTCAAGAATGATTTAAGCACTGCAATCTATTTAATTGAAAACGTTAATAATATGTTAAAATAAATTTATTGCATAAATGATTGGTAAACGCTATATAATAGTATATAAAATATTATATAATAAAAAATTATTAGCCAGATTTTCAACTAGGAGAATTAAAAATGAAATCATTGATAAAAATAACATTACTAAGTAGTGCAATCATGTTAGCTTTAGCTGGATGTAATGAAAAAAATAAATTTGAAAATAAACATTTACCAGTAACTAGTCAAAGCACTACAAGTAATACTGCATTTTCAACTGATGCTCAAAAAGAAGCTTATGCATTAGGTTCTTCATTTGCTACCTATTTGAAAGGAAATCTAGAAAACGAACAAATTAACATTGATACTGATTATGTAGTTAATGGGTTTAACGAGACATTTCGCGGTGAATCTCGATTAACGAAAGATGAAATCCAATCAATTCTGGCGCAATTTGGTCAACGTCTTCAACAAGAAGCAACTGCACGTTTTGAAAAACAAAAAGCAGAAAATACAGCTAATGGTGAAAAATTTCGTACAAACTTTGCCAAACAACAGGGGGTAAAAAAAACCAAGTCTGGCCTACTTTATCAGATTGTTAAAGATGGTTCTGGTCCTCACCCAACTGCTGACGACACCGTTATTGTTCACTACACAGGCACACTAATTGATGGACGTAAATTCGATAGCTCTTATGACCGTGGTGAAACAGCAAAATTCCCACTTAATACTGTAATCAAAGGTTGGGTAGAAGGAATTCAACTCGTTGGTGTCGGTGGAAAAATTAAATTAGTTGTCCCTCCAGAATTAGCTTATGGTGATCAAAATATTCCTGGTCTAGGCGATAAAGCTGGTATTCAACCTGCTTCTACATTAGTTTTTGAAGTTGAACTCATTGGCATTGAGAATCAAAATACAAAATCATCTCAATCAACAAAATCAGCTAAATAATTTTGATTAGTTCACTTACCTATACGTTGGTTGTTACGGGTCCTGCCTATGGGACCCAATCTGCTTATTGTGCATATCAATTTGCACAAGCATTACTAACAAACACAATGCATAAAATTAAAAATATCTTTTTTTATGCAGATGGTATATATAATGGGAATCGGTTTACTGAGCCCGCTAATGATGAGTTTGATTTAGTTAAGGCATGGCAGGAACTAGCAAGCAAGTATTCTATCACGTTAACAATTTGTATCGCTGCAGCGCAACGACGTGGCGTCATCGAAAGTAATCTTGCCGATCACTTTGAGTTAACAGGTCTTGGTGAATTAAGCGAATCGATTGCAACGACGGATAGAACGATTCAATTTTAAAATTAAGGCACTCAAATGAAAAAAGTGGCGATTATTATTAGTGCTCCCCCTCATGGAAATGCCAAAGGTCGAGAGGCACTCGATCTTGCTTTAGCTATGTCAGATATTAATCAGGTATCAGTATTTTTTATTGGCGATGGAGTGTTTCATCTGCTACCGGATCAAAAACCGCAGCAAATTTTAATGCGTGACTATATTGCCACATTTAACATGCTTGAACTTTATGATATTGATGATGTGTATGTATGTGAAGACTCACTTAAAATTAGAAATATTAACAAAATGACTCGAAATATTCCTAGCAAAATGATTACTCCCCAAGCAATAGCTCAATTATTAACCATTCAAGATGTAATTTTACGGCTTTAATTTAAAACTAAAGTTTATCTTTAGGATATATAATATTTCTCTCTTAGGAAAAACTTCGAACAAAAATATAAAAGAGTGCTAATAATTTTAAGTAAGGTTCATATAATCCATTTAGTTGAATTATATGCTAAATATATGGATGCAATAAATAATCCACCCTATTTTCAACAATATTGCTTTAACAGAGCGGATTATTATCGTGCTAAGTAATGACTAATTTATTCCAATTAATTAGACTAACTTTTTCATTTGATCTGCTATTTTTTCTGCTTGCGTTCCAACAACAATTTGCACGCCCGTTTTACCTAATTTAATAACAGCCATTGCCCCAAGTGCCTTGGCTGCTTGTTCATCAATAAGATCAGAATTATTTACACCTAAACGCAACCGTGTAATACAAGAGTCAATATTAGTTAGATTTTCTTTGCCACCCACAATATTTAAATATTGTTCAGCAAGCTTAGTTGTATCACCAACAATTTGTTTTTTCTGGGTTTGTTCAGTTGATGAAACCGTAGTATCTTCATCTTCACGACCCGGTGTTTTAAGGTTGAATTTTACAATTACAAAACGGAATACTAAATAGTAGACCGCAAAGAATACTAAACCTTGAAAGATTAACATATACCAATGGACAGCAAGGGGATTAACTGATTGAAGTACCATATCAATCAGACCTGCACTAAAACCAAATCCACATATCCATTGCATTGCGGCTGCAATATAAAGTGAGATACCCGTTAAAACCGCATGTAAAAAATAAAGTACTGGCGCAACAAACATAAAGGCAAATTCTAGTGGTTCAGTAATACCAGTAAAAAATGCAGCAATAGAAGCCGCAAACATGATTGATGCAGTTTTATCTTTGTTGCTTTTTTTAGCCGTATGGTACATAGCTAGTGCGGCACCAGGCAGACCAAACATCATAACAGGGAAAAATCCAGCCTGATAACGTCCAGTAACACCTACAACGGCATTACCCTCATTAATAGAGGTTTGTCCACCTATGAAATAAGGAATATCGTTGATACCAGCCACGTCAAACCAGAATACTGAGTTTAAAGCATGGTGTAAACCAACAGGAATAAGTAAGCGGTTAAAAAACCCATAAATACCAGCACCAATAGATCCTAATTCTTTAATATATTTACCAAAAGTAACTAGTACATCATAAATAGTTGGCCAAATAAAATATAAAACAGCTGAAACTAACAGCATGACAACCGAGACAACAATAGGTACTAGTCTTTTTCCACTAAAGAAAGATAGTGCTTTATGTAATTCAACCTGGCTAAAGCGATTATAAAGTTCAGCAGCAATAATACCAACAAGAATACCAATAAATTGGTTGTTGATGCTATTAAAAGCAGGCGGCACTAGTTTTTGCCAATCTTTAACGATCTCTGTGTCTATTCCCTGAAAGAAAGCAATAGATTTCGGTGATAATAAGGTAGTTATAATTAAAAAGCCTACTAAACCAGAAAGTGCAGCTGCACCATCTTTATCTTTAGACATACCATAAGCCACACCAATAGCAAAAAGTATTGGCATATTACTAAGAATCGCACTACCAGATGTCATTAAAAATTTAGCAACAATACTAGCATCCCATTCCATAAGTCCAAATAAGTTTATATGACTAATCCATTCCATATGACTAATCCACTGACCAATCCCTAGTAATATTGCAGCAGCAGGTAGGACGGCCACTGGCACCATAAGCGAACGCCCGATACGTTGCATATAAGCTAAAATTCCCATAAGTTTAACCTCATATAGTTATTAGGGGGTATATAATAAAAAGTAATAAAATTTTACATCTTTAAGCGATGATAATTAAGTATTATTATTTCAATCTATATTATTTATTTTACTTCGCAAATTAATTATTCATTTTATGTGATTTTAATCACGATTTTTTTTGATTATTTATTTTAATATAGTAATATTAAGCAAACATTTTTTACTTAAAAAAAAAAGAAGTTATTTAATTATATCAGATGAAGGAGTATTTCATGAGGTTAATTCCTTTACAAAATGCCAAAGAAGTGGGGGCTTGGGTTGCAGAGCGTATTGTTAATAAAATTAATCAATTTAACCCAACAGCAGATCGTCCATTTTTATTAGGTTTACCGACAGGAAGCTCACCTCTAGTTATGTATCAGCAATTAATTAAACATTATAAAGCTGGTAATGTTAGTTTTAAACATGTAGTGACTTTTAATATGGATGAATATGTTGGGATTCCAGAAGATCACCCTCAAAGTTATCACACATTTATGTACGAAAATTTCTTTAATCATATTGATATTGATAAAAACAACATCCATATATTAAATGGCAATGCTCCAAATATTGATGAAGAATGCCGTCAATATGAAGCTAAGATCAGAGCTTATGGCAAAATCAATATTTTCGTTGGGGGTGTTGGGCAAGATGGGCATATTGCTTTTAATGAACCAGGCTCATCTCTTTGTTCTCGTACTCGTATTAAAACGTTAACAGAAGATACTCGTATTGCAAATTCTCGTTTCTTTGATAATGATGTAAATCAAGTTCCAAAACATGCACTGACTATTGGTGTTGCAACTTTAATGGATGCACAGGAAGTCATTTTATTAGTTTGTGGTCATAACAAGAGCTTAGCTCTTCAGGCTGGTGTTGAAGGCTCTATTAATCACCTTTGGACAGTAACTGCGCTTCAAATGCATCCAACATCAATTATTGTTTGTGATGAACCAAGTACGGATGATCTTAAAGTAAAAACGTTAAAATATTTTAAACAAATGGAAGCTGATAACCTTAAAGTAACCATTTTATAAAGGATAAATCAATGTACGCATTAATAAATTGTCGTATTTATACTGGTTATGAGATTCTTGAAAATCACGCTGTTATTATTGACGGCGATAAGATTGCAAAAATCTGTAAACAAAACGAATTACCTTCAGATATCACTATTGAAAATTTACAAGGCGCAATGCTTTCTCCAGGTTTTATTGATATTCAAGTCAATGGTTGTGGAGGTGTACAATTCAATGAGACGCTCGATGCATTAAGTGTTGAAACGTTAGAAGCAATGCAGGCAACAAACCTTATTTATGGCTGTACTAGCTATTTGCCTACATTAATTACCTCAACTGATGAATTTATGATAAAAGCTGTTAAGGTTATGCGTGAATATTTAGCCACACATCCAAATCAGGCCTTAGGTTTGCATCTGGAAGGACCTTATATTAGCCCTGAAAAGAAAGGCATTCATGACGAAAACATCATTCGTCAACCTTCTCAAAAAATGATTGATTTCCTTTGCGAAAACGCAGATGTAATAAAAATTATCACGTTAGCACCAGAACGAGTTGAAAGTCATATTATCAAACAACTAGTAAATGCAGGTATTCATGTATCGGTTGGTCATTCTAATGCACATTATGATGATTGTCGTCGTGGATTTAATGATGGTATCCGTTTGGGGACTCACCTATTTAATGCAATGCCTTATATTTCTGGGCGTGAACCAGGTGTAGTTGGAGCAATTTATGACGAGCCAGAAGTTTATGTGGGCGTTATTGCTGATGGTCAGCATGTTAGTTGGGCAAATATTCGTAATAGCCACAAAATTAAACAAGATCGTTTGATTTTAATTACCGATGCAATGCTACTTGCTGGATCCAATTTAGAGTCAGCAGTATTTGCAGGTAAAACTATTTATTATAAAGATGGGCGATGCGTTGATAAAAATGGCACATTAGGTGGTTCGTCCTTAACCATGATTGAAGCTGTAAAAAATGTAGTTGAATATGTTGGGATCGCCTTAGATGAAGCATTAAGAATGGCAACCCTTTACCCAGCCAAAGCAATTGGTGTTGATAAAAAACTTGGAACCATAAGTGAAGGGAAAATTGCCAACCTTGTTGTATTTCGTCACGATTTTACAATCGTTAAAACGGTTGTTAATGGAAAAATGAGTCATTAGAATGTAATGATAATTAATGAAAATTTTGAGATAAAGTATGTCATTTAATTATCTACACTTAGTCGGAAATGCTGAACTTATCAAACAGCTAAATTATGCTATGATTTATCGTTTGATTGTTCAGCAAGCTCCGATTTCTCGTATCCAGCTTGCTGAAATAAGCCAATTAGCACCAGCCAGTATCACAAAAATCACCCGACAGCTGATTAAAAATGAACTAATTAAAGAAGTCAATACTCAACAATCGACCGGTGGTCGACCTGCGGTATCAATACAAGCTAAATTCAGTCATTATCAAGCGATTGGCATTCAATTAAGTCGTTCTCATGTAACCATTGAACTTTATGATCTTGGAGCTAACAGCTTAGCATTAGAAATCCATCCGCTTACTACCTTTGAACAGAAGCTTGCACAGGAATATTTAATTGGATTAATTGAACAATTTATTCAAAAAAAGGGGAAACAAATTAAGCATCTTGTTGCTATCTCGGTTGTGCTTCCTGGTTTGATTGATTCAGTGCGTGGTATCATTCGTTATATGCCCCATATTCAAGTTAACGCATGGTATTTAGCTGAAATATTACAAAAGCAGTTTAATGTTTCTATATTTCTTGGTAATGATATTCAAAGTTTAGCATTAGCTGAAAGTTATTTCGGCTCGACACAAGGTGTTGATGACTCGATTTTAATAAGAGTTCATCGTGGTGTAGGCTCAGGCGTTATTGTTAATCAACAACTGCTAACTAATCATAATCAAAGCGCTTGTGAAGTCGGACACATTCAAGTCGATCCATTAGGTGAACGTTGCCATTGTGGTAACTTTGGTTGTTTAGAAAACCGCGTAGTCAATAAAGCCATTGAACACCGAGCTAGGCTAATGATTAAGCAAGGCTATGTATCCAAATTAACAGTTGAGCACTGTGACATTAATCATATCTGCCGACATGCAAATCAAGGAGATGCATTAGCTATAAAACTGATCAAAGATGCGGGTGAAAACCTTGGTAGAGCGATTGCAATTATGGTTAACATCTTCAATCCTCAACGAATCGTGCTAGCAGGAGAACTCACTAAATCGCCAGAAATACTATTAAATGCGGTAACTAGTTCATTAAACACTCAAAGCTTGGAAGAACTACGCAAAAACCTTACCATTACTTGCTCATCACTTAACGATAGATCAGCGATTGGTGCATTTGCACTAGTGCAGCAAGCTTTATTTAATGGATCATTATTAATGGCATTATTGGACGATAAAGAACAGTAGTTTATTAGAATAAAAATACAGCCCGATAAATCGAGCTTTTTTATTCTAATTTACGCTAAAATACGCAACATTCTACGTAATGGTTCTGCCGCCCCCCATAATAATTGATCACCAACAGTAAAAGCAGAAAGGTAATCTTTGCCCATATTCAATTTACGTAAGCGCCCAACAGGTGTTGTTAAAGTACCTGTTACTGCTGCAGGGGTAAGTTCACGCATCGAAAGATTACGATCATTCGGCACAACTTTTACCCAATCATTATGAGCAGCAAGCAGCTTTTCAATTTCAGAGACGCTAATATCTTTTTTCAATTTAATAGTAAAAGCTTGGCTATGACAACGTAGTGCTCCAATACGAACACAAAGTCCATCAACCGGAATAATTTGACTGGTACCTAAAATTTTATTGGTTTCTGCCTGCCCTTTCCATTCTTCTTTGCTTTGACCATTATCAAGCGCCTTATCAATCCAAGGAATTAAACTTCCTGCTAATGGCACACCGAAATTATCAGTTGGTAAACTACCATCACGCATTTTTTGGGTCACTTTTCTCTCAATATCTAAAATAGAAGAATGAGAATCTTGTAGTTCTTTGGCAACCTCTGCGTTTAATACTCCCATTTGGGTAAGTAACTCTCGCATATGACGAGCACCACCGCCCGAGGCGGCTTGATAAGTTGAAACAGAGATCCACTCAATTAAGTTTTCAGAAAATAAACCACCGAGTGACATTAACATTAAACTCACCGTACAGTTGCCACCCACGAAAGTTTTGATGCCTTTATTTATCGCTTCATGAATATTAGCTTTATTGACTGGGTCAAGAACGATAATGGCATCATTTTCCATTCGTAGTGTTGATGCTGCATCTATCCAATACCCTTGCCATCCTGTCGCACGTAATTTTTTATAGACTATGGAGGTATAATCCCCACCTTGGCAAGTAACTATAATATCTAATGCTTTTAAGGCATCAATATTATTAGCATTTTGTAATATTCCTACTTTACCACTAAATGTAGGAGCGGCCTGACCCGCTTGAGAAGTAGAAAAAAAGATAGGGTTAATATGATCAAAATCATGTTCTTCAATCATACGTTGCATAAGAACCGAGCCTACCATTCCACGCCAACCAACAAAACCAACATTTTTCATAATGTATTTCCAAAAGTAGAGGTTATATGAAGAGATATTTTCTATTAAAGCAAAATATCACCATAAAACAAGTTAGATAAGAATTATTTTTGTTGATAAGAAAATGATAACGTGGCGTTATATAATTTTAGATTTTCATCTTTAATGCATTATTTAATGCATTAAAATTGCGATTATAGTTAGCAATCCATGAATTATGGAATAAGCAAAATTAAGGAAATATGATCCTATCATGACAATCAAATTTTTTTTGGGGGGAGGGTAAATGAACCAGAAAGATCGACTCGATTTATTATCAGCTCTAATAGTTTACAAACCAGGCAATAAAGATTCCTGCTCTAAAATAGGTTTTTATTTAAAATTGGTCGGCGAGAGAGGATTCGAACCTCCGACCCACTGGTCCCAAACCAGTTGCGCTACCAAGCTGCGCTACTCGCCGTTAGATACCATTTACGCTATGCATAAATAAAATGGGGTGGCTAATGGGACTCGAACCCACGACAACTGGAATCACAATCCAGGGCTCTACCAACTGAGCTATAGCCACCGTAGAAGTAGGACGAAATATTACGCATAAAAAATAATATTGTCCAGAAGATTTTTTAAAAAACTTACTAATTGATTATATAAAAACCGGTTAAACATTTAGCTAGCCATCATGTTTTTTATAAATCAAGGTTTATGTGACATTATATTAATAGGTTATTTATCGATTACTTTCGTCCTGTTATTCACAATCCCTCTTTAAATGATTAATTGAAGCTTCCACTTTATTATGAATAATGCTTTGATTATTCGATTTTTACTTATAATACTCGGCAATGTTGAACCCATTCTATTTTTTATAACATTATACGCCTTGTAAGCATCAATTTTTTGATATCATTTATTAAGATAGTACTATAGCGGTAGCTAATGATAAAGAGATTAGTTTTGTACAATCAAAAATGGGAGAGCTTCACCTTTCACTAATTTAATTAGCTACTATCATACTATTTGTTATTCTATTTTTTAGTAGTAATGTTAAAAGATGAAAAAATTAACAATTTATTTAATTATATTTTATTATAAATTAAGTAAGTTTTAAATGATGTGATTTTACAATGGCTATATAATGATTTTATCGTTTATAGCTAATAGGCTTATTTATAAAAACGTTATTTAATTGAATTTTATATTAAATTTAGATTAAACCTGCGGTTTGCAGCAAACTCCTTTACATTATTAAATAGTAAATAAAATAACCAGTAACAGCTCAAAATATGTAATATTTTAGTAAAGTTACCTGACTTTTTTTTTATTATTGTAATAATATAAATACTTAAAATTAAATAATAATGGCGATTATGATAAATATTTTATTAATTGATGATGATATTGAACTATCACAGATGCTTAGTGAATATTTGACCAACGAAGGTTTTAATATCAAAAGTGTTTATTTGGGTAAAGACGGTATTGATGCAGCGTTATCGGGTAAATATCGTGCAGCAATTTTAGATGTAATGTTACCTGATATTAATGGTATTGATGTTCTTAAGAGTATCCGTCAGAACTGTAATATGCCAGTTATTATGTTAACGGCTAAAGGTGATAATATTGATCGCGTTTTAGGATTAGAATTAGGAGCTGATGATTATATTCCGAAGCCATGTTATCCTCGTGAATTATTAGCCAGATTACGTGCGGTTCTACGTCGCTTTGATGAGCGCTCAGTGGAAACAGTTGATGATAAAAAATATCATTTTAATGGTTTAACACTAGATCTTCCTCAACGGTTATGTACTTGGAATGGGCAAGTTATTGATTTAACTTCTACCGAGTTTAATTTGCTAGTATTACTTGTAAAACACAGCGAGCGAGTAGTTACTAAAGAAGAACTGTCTGAAATCGGATTAGGTAGAGCTAGGGAACTCTATGATCGTAGTGTTGATGTGCATATCAGTAATATTCGCCAAAAATTACACCAAGTTGCACAAAATATCGTGACCATAGAAACTATTAGAGCAGTTGGTTATCGTATCCGTTAATGCAATAGTAGAGTTGATATGAATCGTCGATTATTTTGGAAAATACTCGTTATCTTTTGGACTATTTTCTATCTTACTTTCCAATTGACTTGGATTGCGTTTTCTTATTATATCGAAAATAAAAATCAACGATTTCTCAATCATATGCCAACAAAAGTTGATATGATTGCTCAGTTATTACATGTAGCTGGGGAAGATGAAACACTTAATTTTGTAGCACATTTGCCTGAACGCGAACGAATGTTACTTTCAATAAAGTTGATCTCTCCTCAGAATGACCAAGTTAATATCATCACAGATGAATTAGAACCACCAACGTATATTTACCAACGTACGGCAATTGCCCCCGATGGTACAATTTACGCTGTTTCGTTTAAAGAAGATAAAGATAAAGACGATCATGTTAAAAAAGCGCTATTTAATATGCCGATGCCAATTGTGTTAATGGGGGTCTGTGTAGGGCTTGTTTTCAGTCTCTTTTTAGCATGGAACTTGACCAGACCTATGCGACTATTAAGGCAAGGTTTTTTCCGAGTATCCCAAGGCGATCTTACTGTCAGATTATTTAATAAATTGAAACCTCGTCGCGATGAGCTTAGTGAGCTAGGCAAGGATTTTGACATGATGGTTGAACAACTTAACATCTTAATATCAGATCGCCAGGCACTCCTTCATGATGTATCTCATGAACTTAGAACACCACTAGCTCGGTTACAATTAGCGATTGGTCTTGCGCAGCAAAATAAGCAAAATATTGATACAGCTTTAGAAAGAATAGAGTTAGAGTCACAACGATTAGATCAATTAATTGGCGAAATTTTAAATTATTCTCGCGCTGAAATGAATAATCGAACTGACGAGTATTTTGATTTAAAAGACCTAATCCGTGTTGTAATTAATGATGCCAATTATGAAGCTAATCATCAATCAATTCATGTTCACTCTGTATTGTCACCAGTCGCCCATTCTATTGTTAAGGGGAATTCAGAGCAAATTCGTCGAGCAATTGAAAACATTATCCGGAATGCTATCCGCTTTTCTAGACCTGGGCAAACTGTAGAAGTATCGTTAAAAGAAGTAGGCAAGTATTTACAAATTGAAGTTAAAGATCGCGGTCCAGGTGTTGAACAGAGTAAGCTATCAAGCATTTTCGAACCTTTTGTGAGAATTCAATCACCACAATTAGGAAAAGGTTATGGTTTGGGGCTTGCGATTGCTAGAAAGACGGTTATCATGCATAACGGTACCATTCAAGCCACTAATCGTGATGACGGCGGGCTAATCGTAACAATATGCTTACCTTATTGGCGTAAGCTTTAGCTTTATAAAAAACAGTTAATAAAATATTAGTAGCAGTCATTATTGACAGTTAACACGTACTCTTTAACTAGTTTTTCTAGCTCAATTTTATCATGACCTATAAAATCTAAAACTTGTGTAATTGTGTTTGGATAGTGTTCTAATATTGCCTTATATTCTGCAATATACTGGCTAGCAATAGGTTTATATGACCAATGCCATTCTTCTGGCTGATACCCACCTTTTCGGCCTTCATTGAAGGCTTGGCAAAAACCATACTTGGGCATGTTTTCTTGAAGCCATTTATATAGAATAATGCCTTTTGGATCATATTGAAAATATTCCGATGAAACACTGGTAATATCAATATCAGTTCCCCAATGATGACGAGAAGTTCCCGGCATTGATGAGTATTGTAAAATTTCTTTAGCAATTTTTTGTGGGTCACTTAACTTTGGTAATAATGCATTCCATTTACGCTGCCAAATCGAATTTTGATACATGTAATTACGTGTTGCACTAACTACAATAAAAGGAATGTTTGGGTAGGATTTTCGAAAGTCATGATAGGCTTTAATTAACTGCTGTGTAGCTTCTTTTTGGAGATACATCCCCTTTTTATTTACCTCTAACACTGTTGAATCCAGTGAGATAAAATTATCATCCTTTTTTTCGTCAAATTGCCCAAGCAATTTAGTTAATGGAATTGTTTGTGCCATAGCTGTAGTTGAGCATAAAAGTAAGGTTAGCATTTGGGTTAATTTGAATTTTTTTTTCAATTTTGCTGATCGTTTTTTCATTCTAAATATTAGTTATATTCTATTAGCCAGATTTTGTGAAAAACAGTATAATCCTTTCCCTAAAAATTGAAATAGCCATAATGTGTAAAAACGAGGCCACATGTTAATATCATCTACATCAAATATATCTACTAATTGCTCAAACTTAACAAACACAATGAATCCTAATACAACCAATCTCAATATAAATAAACTAACAAACGAAAAAATAAATTTATTGAATTATACTCGCCAGCAATTACGTGAATTTTTTATTTCATTAGGCGAAAAACCATTTAGAGCAGATCAAGTAATGAAATGGATCTACCATTTTGGTATTGATAACTTCGATCAAATGACAGATATTAATAAAAAGTTACGTGAACAATTAAAAACACTAGCTGAGATCAAAGCCCCTAAAATTGCTATAGAGCAGCGCTCATCTGATGGCACTATCAAATGGGCACTTGATGTAGGTAATAACCAGATGATTGAGTCTGTTTATATCCCCGAGCGCGATCGGGCTACACTATGTGTTTCCTCGCAAGTAGGGTGTGCACTTGAATGCAAATTTTGTTCAACTGCTCAGCAAGGTTTTAATCGTAACTTAACCGTTTCTGAAATTATTGGGCAAGTATGGCGTGCCTCAAATGCGATCGGAGTTACAGGTAAATTGGTTGATAGACCTATCACTAACGTAGTAATGATGGGCATGGGCGAGCCATTACTTAATTTATCAAATGTCGTTCCTGCAATAGAAATCATGTTAGATGATTTTGGTTATGGTCTTTCCAAAAGGCGCGTTACGCTCTCGACCTCAGGCGTAGTGCCAGCATTAGATAAACTCGCCGGTATGATTGACGTGGCACTAGCCATTTCGCTTCATGCTCCTAATGATGTTATTCGTAGCGAAATCATGCCGATTAATCAAAAATATAATATGTCCATGCTACGCGATTCGATTCTGCGATACCTTTCAACATCCAATGCTAACCATGGTAAAGTCACTATCGAATATGTACTTCTTAATCAAATAAATGACAGTGTTGAGCATGCTCATGAGCTTGCAGTATTCTTAAAAAATGTACCAAGTAAAATTAATTTAATTCCTTGGAACCCATTCCCTGGTGCACCTTATTCAAGATGTTCAAATACACGAATTGATCGCTTTATGAAAACATTAATGGGGTGTGGATTTACTGTGATAGTCCGTAAAACACGTGGTGATGATATCGATGCTGCATGTGGTCAATTGGCGGGAGAAGTAGTTGATCGCACTAAAAGAACACTATACAAAAGGCAAAGCCTTGCTCAGCAAACAGAATAAACAAATACACATAAAAACTTAGAAAGGGAAAATTAATGAAAAAGTTTGTAATATTATTAGCTTATTTTGCTATATTAACTTTATTTGGATGTCAAATGAAAAATAATGAAGAATTTGACCCAGAAGTAGCAGCATTAGCAAGAATGAGATTAGGACTAGGTTATTTGGCTAAAGCGGATGAATCAGAAGAAAATATTAAAGCCGCACATTATAATTTTAAATTAGCAGCACAATATTCCCCTAATAATCCTCAGGTAATGTTAGCCATGGCAATGTTTGATCAGCACGTTGGCGAATTCCAAGAAGCTGAACAGATTTATAAACGCATTACCTTAATGGAACCAGGCAATGCTTTATATCACGTTCATTATGGTTCTTTCTTATGTGGTAGGGATCGTTATCAAGAAGCAAAACAGCAATTTGAACAAAGCATTGCGCTTGATCACCATCACTGGAAAGCCGACACTTATGAACAATATGGCTATTGTGCAATACAAAATGATGATCAAGAAACAGCTAATTTAATGTTCAGGCAACTTTTTCAATATGATGCTAGTCGTCGAGACAACGTCATAAAAACAGCTAAGCTTTATCAAAGTAAAGGTGATAAGAAGATAGCTAATTATTTATTTTCAATAACAAAAAGTAAATAATTATTAAAGAGTAATAAATTTTTTATAATTATAAGCAAGAGTATATGTCATGAGTTTTTTGGCTATTTTGTTATTAGCACTGGCAATGTCCACCGATGCCTTTGCTGTGGCTTTGTGCCGAGGGGTTTCACTTAAATCAATGCCATTTATAAGTGCGCTAAAAATCGGACTTTTATTTGGTTTTGTTGAAGCTATTACTCCTTTACTTGGCTGGTTAGTTGGCTACATTGCCCTTCAATATATTGAACAATGGGATCATTGGGTTGTATTTGCTGTCATGCTATTTTTAGGAATTAATATGATATATAACAGCCAGAAACAGTCGGATGGAAATTGCCAAGAAGATGAATTAACATCATCAAAAAAATCTTTTCTAACGCTAATTTTTACAGCAATTTCAACCAGTATAGATGCATTTGCCGTTGGTGTTGGCTTAGCATTAGCAAGTGTTAATATCTTTTTTTCTGCATCAATGATTGGACTAGCCACCTGTACAATGGTTACTATTGGGTTATTATTGGGTAATAAAATTGGCTGTTTAATTGGTAAACGGGCTGAGCTTTTTGGTGGATTAGTGCTTATCTCTATTGGGTTAATCACACTTTATCAACATATGACAATTTAGTATTTTAAATAAAAAAATATTTTTATATAGCTAAGTTTCGAATGTTTTATAAATCGGTATATTCTATCTAAAGCAAATTACGACTTAAACCCGCTATTCTCCTCAAAAATGATTGAAGAAAACTATCTTAGCTTCCTTTAATTGTTACAAAACTATAGGCTTCTATACTATGAAGTATTTATATCCTGCTAAGTGGATCTCATTTTTCAGTTGCAACTTCGGTAATTCTTTTTTGTCACTCTACTTTTTCTCTTCTTTAACATTGGATAATGCACTTCATATTTTACCTTTTTCTCCTAGGTATAAAAAGTATCGGTAATTTCAATAAGCGATTTAATTTTTTCAAACCTGTTAAAGTCATTACCAAAGTCTCTATAAGCTTTTTGTAGACAGTAAACACCAGTATCAATCATTTAAACACGTGATTTTGCATCTTTTCCAAAATAAACTATAGCAATTCTTTGAAATGATTAACTGACTAAATTTAATTCCGTAATTTTTTACTTAGGGCTTAATTTTTACAATAAAAATCATTTTTAATATAAGAAAATATCAGTATATAAGATAATATTTAGATCATAAAAAACATCCACGCTATGCGTGGATGGTATATTTGGTATGTATATAAAGTAGAGTGGTTTTTTGCGAAAAATTACATCATTCCGCCCATACCACCCATGCCACCCATACCACCAGCAGCACCTAAGTCAGCCTTATCATCTTTAGGTAAATCAGTTACCATACATTCAGTTGTAATCATAAGACCAGCAACAGATGCAGCATATTGTAATGCACTACGTGTTACTTTAGTTGGATCTAAAATACCCATAGCAATCATATCGCCATATTCTTCAGTTGCGGCATTGTAACCATAGTTACCTTTACCACCTTTAACGGCATTAACAACAACAGATGCTTCTTCACCACAGTTAGTAACGATTTGACGTAATGGAGCTTCCATCGCACGAAGTGCAACTTTGATACCAACGTTTTGATCTTCGTTTGCACCCTTAAGTTCTGAAATAGTAGTTGCTGCACGAACAAGAGCAACACCGCCACCAGCTACAACGCCTTCTTCAACTGCCGCACGAGTTGCATGTAATGCATCTTCAACACGAGCTTTCTTCTCTTTCATTTCAACTTCGGTAGCGGCACCAACTTTAATTACTGCAACACCACCAGCAAGTTTTGCAACGCGTTCTTGAAGTTTTTCTTTATCGTAGTCTGAAGTTGATTCTTCAATTTGTTTACGAATTTGTTCAACACGCGCAGAAATTAAAGATTCTTCACCAACACCATCAATAATAGTTGTATTGTCTTTGTTGATTACAACACGTTTTGCTTGACCTAAATCTTCAAGAGTAGTTTTTTCGAGTTCTAAACCGATTTCTTCAGAAATGACAGTACCTGCAGTTAAGATTGCAATATCTTGTAACATTGCTTTACGACGATCACCAAAACCAGGAGCTTTAACAGCTGCAACTTTAACAATACCACGCATAGTATTTACGACTAATGTTGCAAGTGCTTCGCCTTCAACGTCTTCTGCAATAATCAACAAAGACTTACCAGCTTTAGCTACAGCTTCAAGCACTGGTAATAATTCGCGAATATTAGAAACTTTTTTATCAGCTAATAAAATATATGGGCTATCTAATTCAACAGTTGCAGTTTCAGGTTTATTAATAAAGTATGGCGATAAGTAACCGCGATCAAACTGCATACCTTCAACAACATCAAGCTCATCTTGTAAACCAGTACCATCTTCAACGGTAATAACACCTTCTTTACCTACTTTTTCCATTGCCTGAGCAATTAAAGTACCAACAGTTTCATCAGAGTTAGCTGAAATTGTACCTACTTGAGCAATGGCTTTAGAATCCGCACATGGCGCAGATAATTTTTTAAGCTCTTCAACAGCTGCAACAACAGCTTTATCAATACCACGTTTTAAATCCATTGGATTCATGCCAGCGGCGACAGCTTTTAAACCTTCATTAACAATTGCTTGAGCAAGCACGGTTGCAGTAGTTGTACCATCACCTGCTGCATCATTCGCTTTAGAAGCCACTTCTTTAACCATTTGTGCGCCCATATTTTCGAATTTATCTTCTAATTCGATTTCACGAGCAACAGAAACACCGTCTTTAGTAATTGTTGGTGCACCAAATGATTTATCTAATACAACATTACGTCCTTTTGGACCTAAAGTCACTTTAACTGCATCAGCTAATACATTAACGCCTTTAAGCATTTTAATGCGAGCGTCATTACCAAATTTTACATCTTTAGCTGCCATTTTCGTATTTCTCCTAAATTCTGTATATAAATTAAATTAGTTGTCAGTTATGCCTGTACAATAGCTAAAATATCGCTTTCAGACAAAATAAGTACTTCTTCGTTATCGATTTTTTCTGTTTTAACGCCGTACCCTTCATTGAAAATTACGATATCCCCCACTTTTACATCTAACGGCTGTACTTGACCATTTTCTAAAATGCGACCATTACCAACAGCTAAAACTTCACCACGAGTTGATTTACCTGCTGCTGAACCAGTTAAAACAATACCGCCAGCTGATTTTGATTCTACTTCTTTGCGTTTAATGATCACACGATCATGCAATGGACGAATTTTCATTAGTTATCTCCTAGCACTAATTTTTAATTAAGATAATTTTTAACAAAAATCATAAAATTATAGTTTTATGATATAGTGAATTGTAGATGGGGATCATTTTATATTCTTCAAGAGAGGAATTATAAAAAATTTGCCAATCGATTATTTATTCATCATCCTTTCGAACAAAATTGCCCTCGATAATATCATCAGGTCGGTTTATCGTTGTTGAAGAGGTAACTTTTGACTTCATAGGCATTTTTCTAACAATAAATTTCACTAAATATTCTTGAACATGGGGGATTAACAAAATCGCGCCTAAAATATCAGTCAAAAAACCAGGAATCAGCAAAAAGAAACCAGCAAAAAATAAAGCAATGCTTTTAATCACTTCATTTTTTAAACTTTGTTGGCTAACAATTTTTTGCTGCATAATACTAAAATTTTTTAAACCTTGTGTTTTAACTAATGAAAAACCAATAATCGAAGTGGCAAGAATGCAGATCAATGCAAGAAAAACACCAATTGAATTGGCAATGATTACAAAAAACTTAATTTCACAATAAACATAAATAAAAAAAACAGTAAAACCAATAAATCGCATATAACAATTCCCATAATATATTGTGATATTGTTAGATTATAGCTAACAATATAAAGGCTATAAGTTATTTTTCAACCAAACAACCTATTTTTTAAAAAAATCTCACAAAAAGAATTGACGAATAACCTAAGATAGTGTTTAATGTGCATCCATTGTTGCCCGGATAGCTCAGTCGGTAGAGCAGGGGATTGAAAATCCCCGTGTCCGTGGTTCGATTCCGCGTCCGGGCACCAATTTTCAAAAGAAAAAACCAGCATAAATTGTTTTGATATCAAGAACCTCTATCAAATAGTTTTTCATCTTTTTTAGTAATCAGCTATAACAATTTAAATCTACTTCTGGAAAAATATAAGTATATTGAGTGTAATGGCGCATGTATTTCTAAAATTGTCCGAAGAATTTTGTTAATAAGCATTATATTTATTTACATATAGCATTTTTCTCATCCAGATTATTTTTTCTTAACACTTCAAGTTTGCATAAAGCAAATCATAGTAGTGAGCATATACCTAATATTTTGCGGAGAATTAGGTAATATCTTTTATAATAATCTAAAAAGAACAGCGAAAAAAACCTTAGTTGGAATGCCCTACACTGCACTAGATGATTATACTCAGTATTAAGATAGAAAATATTTCAGAATAAAAACGGTAAAGTAAAAAGGATACTATGCCAAAAACATATAATTCTAATTAATAAAAGAACAATAATCATATTGCTCTTTTTTATTAATTATACTCAAATTTTTTATAGCAAAGAACAGACCCTACTTCGCAACAATTACCATTGCTGGGCGAATTAATCGACCATTTAAGGTATAGCCTTTTTGGATGGTATTTACTATTTGACCTGATTGATGTTCTGGTGATTCAATCATACTAATTGCTTGGTGCACATCAGGATTTAGTTGTGAATCTTCAGTATTAATCACTTCAATACCAAATTTTTTGACAGTATCTAGGAATGATTTTAATGTCAGTTCTAACCCTTCAACAGTAGCTTTATGCTCAGGATTGGTTTTATCTGTAGATTCTAAAGCTCGTTCTAAATTATCAATAACGGGTAATAATTCATTAGAGAATTTTTCTAGTGCAAATTTACGCGCTTTATCAACATCTTGTTCAACACGTTTACGAACATTATCAATTTCAGCTCGCGCACGAATCATGGCTTCGCTTTCATTTTTTTTAGCTAACTGTAATGCTTGTTCTAGCTCTACAATACGTGCATCTTTTGCGTTTAATTGCTCTTCTAGACTTGGTTGCACTGGAGCTTCTTGCTCTGTTGTTTCTTCAGCTGGTGTGTCAATGTTAGTTTCATTTTCTGACATATTTTTATCTTGCTCTGTCATAAGGTACTCCAAATAATGTAGTCGAAAACTTAGTGAATTACGGTTATTATGGGGACAATTTTTATGATTACAAGCTTATCAGTAAATTGATATGTAATTTTTTGACCTGTGACGAAAAAATACATATCGTTTATATAAAACAATAACAAGGATATTTTATGAATACACCTTTTAAATGCATTGGTCTGATTGGACTTCCTCGTAAATTAGAGGCAATAGAAACTCATCAAGTGCTTTATGATTGGCTTGTTAGTCTTGGTATTCATGTGCTAGTTGAAGATCGCTTAGCGGATCATATTCAATTTCCAGTTAGCCATTACGCTTCGTTAGAAGCAATTGGTGAACAAGCTGACCTAGCCATTGTTGTGGGTGGTGATGGAAATATGCTACGTTCAGCTAGGTACTTGTCACACTATAAAATCAAAGTGATTGGTGTTAATCGAGGTAATCTCGGTTTCTTAACGGATATCTCGCATGAACAAGTAATTGAACAATTAAGTCCTGTTATTGCCGGTGAATATGAGGAGGATCCTCGTTTCTTATTAGAAGTTTCCATTTATGATAATGGTAATTTGATTAATTCGAGTTTCGCCGTAAACGAAATTGTCGTCACTCCTAACACTGTAGCGCATATGATTGACTATGATGTTTACATTAATGAACGTAATGCGTTTTCACAGCGAGCTGATGGGTTAATTATTGCAACGCCAACAGGCTCTACCGCTTACTCGTTATCGGCTGGAGGTCCTATTTTAGCGCCTCATTTAGATGCATTAATTATTACGCCAATGTTTCCGCATTCGTTAGCAGTTAGACCTTTGGTTATCAAAGGCAATAACCCAATTCATCTTAAATTTCCAACTACTGCGCTTGATTTAAATATTGCCTGTGATAGCCAAATTATTTTACCGGTCAAACCAACGCAAGATGTGATTATTCGCCGATCTTTATATGAATTTAATTTAATTCATACCAAAGATTATGATTATTTTAATAATCTTTCGACTAAGTTAGGATGGTCGCAAAAGATGTTTTAATCTATTTTTGTAAAAAACTTTCAGGAAAGTATGCGTTTTAGTATAAGATTACATCTTAAATAACCAATGTCATGATATAAACGGTGAATGATGAAAAGATAGCTGCAATCACATCATCCACCATAATACCAAAACCGCCAGGTATACGTTTATCAAACCAACGAATTGGCCACGGTTTTGCCATGTCAAAAATCCTAAATGCTACAAAGGCTATCGCAATCCACATAACAGAAAGTTGTGGAATAAAAAATAGGGTGATCCACATGCCAACAAATTCATCCCATACTATATGCCCTGAATCGTGCGTATGGGTATCATCCGATGTTTTTTGACAAATAAAACAACCAAAAATAAAAGTCACTAAAATAAAGACCCAATATAAAGTGGGTTGTAAACCATAAAATAATAGCCAAAGTGGAATCGCCATTAACGATCCCATTGTTCCCGGCATAATTGGAGATAAACCACTACCTAGTCCTACAGCTAAAAAATGAATGGGATTGGTTAACTTGAGGAATTTTTTAAAATCTTTATTTCGTTCTTGTTTTGTCATAATCTAATATTCTTTTAAATAAAATTTGCCGACATTAAGCCGGCAAAAAGAAAGTGCCTAATTTTTTAGCTAAGCATTTAAGTATCGATTATGGCAATATTATTCATCTTTGGCTAATGTTGCAACCATTACCGCTTTAATGGTATGTAGCCTGTTTTCGGCTTCATCAAAAACAATACTATGTTCAGATTCAAACACATCATTAGTCACTTCAAGTCCATTGGTTAAACCATATTGAGCTGCCATCTGTTTACCGACGGTAGTGTTCATATCATGAAAAGCGGGTAAACAGTGCATGAATTTGACATTTGGATTATTGGTAAGTTTAATAACATTTTCATTCACTTGATAAGGTGTTAATAATTTAACACGCTCATCCCAAACTTCCTTAGGCTCGCCCATTGATACCCATACATCAGTATATAAAAAGTCGACGTCTTTAACTCCTTTGGCAACATCTTCGGTTAAGATAATTTTTGCACCCGTATTTTTTGCTATATCTTGGCACTTTTGTACGAGTTCGGCTTCGGGATGACAGGCCTTTGGTGCAACTAAACGAATTTCCATTCCCATTAAAGCCGCACCTTCCATTAACGAATTTCCCATGTTATTACGGGCATCGCCTAAATAGGCAAATTTAATGCTACTTAATGGGCGATTGTCTATATGCTCTTTCATTGTCATAAAATCGGCTAAAATTTGGGTTGGATGTGCTTCGGTCGTTAGGCCATTCCATACTGGTACACCAGCATATTGGGCTAATGTTTCAACGATCTCTTGGCCATAACCACGATACTCAATACCGTCATACATTCGACCCAGCACGCGTGCGGTATCCGCAATTGATTCTTTATGACCGATTTGACTACCACTTGGTCCTAAATAAGTGACATTTGCACCTTGATCAAATGCACTAACCTCAAAAGCACAACGCGTACGGGTGGAGTCTTTCTCAAAAATTAATGCAATATTTTTACCAATCAAATGTTGTTGTTCTTGCCCTTGTTGTTTGGCTTGTTTTAATTCGATAGCAAGATTAATTAATTGATTGATTTCGGTAGAGGTAAAATCAAGTAATCGTAAAAAATGACGCTGATAAAAACCGTGCATGATATAGCTCCTAATAACCGTAATGATTCAAATGATTCTATTTGAATAATTATGCAAATTCAAGTTAAACATCATAATAAGTCTAACATTTTACCTTTATGCTGACGTAAGTCTCAAAAATTAGACTTAATTATTAAAATAATTTTTATAATATTGCTTTTTTTGTACAAAAAACTGTAATAAAATGACCAAATATTGTATCTTTGTAGCTAAGTAAAATTGAATTTTTATTCAAAATTCATGATAATTCATTCAAAGGATCTTTTAGTCATGCAAACTTATGCCCTCCTTATGTTACAAGATGGTTCGCAATTTATCGGGAAATCAATTGGTGCTGATGGTCAAACAGTTGGGGAAGTGGTATTTAACACCTCAATGACAGGTTACCAAGAAATTCTTACCGATCCGTCTTACTGTGAGCAATTGGTTACATTAACCTACCCGCACATTGGTAATGTAGGAACGAATGATACCGATGCCGAATCGAACCAAGTTTATGCAAAAGGTTTGATTATTCGTGATTTGCCATTATTAGCTAGCAACTATCGAAGTGAACTCTGTCTTTCTAGCTATTTAAAAAAACATAATGTTATTGCCATTTCGGATATTGATACGCGGCGCTTAACCCGTATTTTGCGTGAAAAAGGTGCACAGCATGGCGTCATCATAACAGCAACGGACAAAACGGCCTTACTTGAAAAAGCCGAAATAGCTAAACAGCAGGCAATCGATTTTAAAGGATTAAGTGGGCTTGATTTAGCTAAAGAAGTGACTTGTTTGACAAGTTATATTTGGTCACAGGGCATGTGGACAAGGCAACAGCAACAGCCTGCTCCAAAACCAGAAAGCCAATTACCATATCATGTTGTTGCTTACGACTTTGGTGTAAAACGTAATATTTTGCGAATGTTAGTTGAGCGTGGTTGTAAATTAACCGTTGTACCAGCAAAAACGACAGCAAAACAAGTCCTTGCTTTAAAGCCCGATGGGATCTTTTTATCTAATGGCCCAGGAGATCCTGCACCTTGCAGTTATGCGATTGATGCCATTAAGCAGTTTTTAAACACAGATATTCCTATTTTTGGCATTTGTTTAGGTCATCAACTTCTTGCGCTTGCTTGTGGTGCTAAAACTATCAAAATGAAGTTTGGTCATCATGGTGGTAATCATCCTGTTAAAGATCTAGAAAATAATAAGGTAATGATCACTGCACAAAATCACGGCTTCGCTGTAGATGAAGCAAGCTTACCAGCTCATTTACGAGCGACGCATAAATCACTGTTCGATGGTTCATTACAAGGCATTCATCACAATCAAAAACCAGCTTTTAGTTTTCAAGGTCATCCCGAAGCCAGTCCTGGGCCTCATGATGCAGCATCACTTTTTGACCACTTTATTGAGTTAATTAAAATTTATAAGCAGGAGCAATAATCATGGCTAAGCGAACAGATATAAAAAGTATACTAATTATTGGTGCTGGCCCAATTGTTATTGGTCAAGCATGTGAATTTGATTATTCTGGTGCTCAAGCCTGTAAAGCGCTGCGTGAAGAAGGTTATCGTGTTATTTTAGTTAACTCTAATCCAGCCACTATCATGACAGATCCTGAAATGGCTGATGCCACTTATATTGAACCCATTCATTGGACAAGCGTTCGTAAGATTATTGAACAAGAAAGGCCAGACGCCATTTTACCAACCATGGGCGGTCAAACAGCATTAAACTGTGCATTAGAGCTTGAAAAACAAGGTGTATTGAAAGAATTTAATGTTGAAATGATAGGTGCAACAGCCGATGCTATCGATAAAGCCGAAGATCGAAAACGCTTTGATGAGGCGATGAAAAAAATTGGTCTTGATACCGCTCGCTCAGGGATTGCTCATTCGCTTAAAGAAGCTTACGCCGTTCTTGATCAAGTTGGTTTTCCTTGCATTATTCGTCCATCATTTACCATGGGGGGCACCGGTGGCGGTATTGCTTATAATACCGAAGAGTTTGACGAAATTTGTACTCGAGGACTTGATCTTTCGCCAACCAATGAACTACTTATTGATGAATCATTAATTGGTTGGAAAGAATATGAAATGGAAGTAGTTCGAGACAAAAATGATAACTGCATTATTGTTTGTTCAATTGAAAACTTTGATCCAATGGGTATTCATACAGGTGATTCAATTACGGTGGCTCCGGCACAAACTTTGACGGATAAAGAATACCAAATCATGCGTAACGCTTCGATCGCGGTACTGCGTGAAATTGGTGTTGAAACTGGTGGCTCCAATGTACAATTTTCGGTTGATCCAAAGACAGGGCGATTAATTGTTATTGAGATGAATCCACGGGTGTCACGATCATCTGCCTTAGCTTCGAAAGCAACGGGCTTTCCTATCGCGAAAATCGCCGCCAAACTGGCTGTCGGTTATACGCTTGATGAATTATCTAATGATATAACAGGCGGAAAAACCCCTGCTTCATTTGAACCGTCAATTGATTATGTTGTTACCAAAATTCCACGCTTTAATTTTGAAAAATTTGCTGGTTGTAATGATCGTTTAACCACACAAATGAAATCAGTTGGTGAAGTGATGGCCATTGGGCGTACCTTCCAAGAATCAATACAAAAAGCGTTGCGAGGGCTTGAAGTTGGCGCTTCAGGATTTGATCCTAAAATTGATAATTATGCTGATGAAAAAAATATCACCAAAATTCGTTATGAGCTCCAAGAAGCGGGCGCTGATCGGATTTGGTATATTGCTGATGCTTTTAGGGCAGGATTCAACTTAGAAGATATCTTTTTACTAACCAATATTGATCGTTGGTTTTTAGTACAAATTGAAGAGTTGGTTAACCTTGAAAATAAGCTAAAAAAACAATCACTTACACAGCTTGATCAAGAAACATTGTGGCAATTAAAACGTAAAGGTTTTTCAGATTTACGCATTGCCAAACTACTTAATACCACAGAACAAGCTGTTCGCGATTTACGCCATCAATACCAAATTCACCCTGTTTATAAACGTGTTGATACCTGTGCGGCTGAATTTGCAACAGATACCGCTTATCTTTATTCAACCTATGAGCAAGAGTGTGAAGCTAATCCTCAATTTAGCCGTAAAAAAATTATGATCCTTGGTGGTGGTCCTAATCGGATTGGACAAGGTATTGAGTTTGATTATTGCTGTGTACATGCGGCATTGGCACTGCGTGAGGATGGTTATGAGACCATTATGGTTAACTGTAATCCCGAAACGGTTTCAACCGATTACGATACTTCTGACCGCCTCTATTTTGAGCCAGTTACGCTTGAAGATGTGCTTGAAATTGCACATGTTGAAAAACCAGATGGTGTTATTGTGCAATACGGTGGGCAAACACCGCTAAAACTTGCTCGTGCGCTTGAAGCTGCAGGGCTACCAATTATTGGTACCTCACCTGATGCTATAGATAAAGCCGAAGATCGTAAACGCTTTCAAGAAGTCGTCGATAAACTGAAATTAAAACAACCTGTCAACGCCACAGTGACCGATATTAACGAGGCTGTCATTGAAGCAGAAAAAATAGGTTATCCATTAGTGGTTAGACCTTCTTATGTATTAGGAGGTCGAGCAATGGAAATTGTCTATAATGAACAAGATTTAAGGCGTTATTTTAAAACAGCGGTAAGCGAATCAAATAATGCACCAGTCTTACTTGATCACTTTTTAGATGATGCAATTGAAGTTGATATTGATGTAATTGCTGATGGTGAGCAAATCCTGATTGGTGGCATTATGGAACATATTGAACAAGCAGGCATTCACTCTGGTGATTCTGCTTGCTCACTGCCAACCCACACCTTAACTGCAGATATTTTAGACAAATTACGACAACAAGCCAAACAATTAGCACTTGAACTCAATGTAAAAGGTTTAATGAATGGGCAATTTGCGGTGAAAGATAATCAAATTTATTTGATCGAAATCAATCCTCGTGCAGCTCGTACTGTACCTTTTGTCTCAAAAGCAACAGGTTTACCATTGGCGAAAATAGCGGCTCGTGTGATGACGGGGCAATCACTTGCTAAGCAAAATGTGACTAAAGAGGTGATTCCTCCTTATTATTCGGTAAAAGAAGTGGTATTACCGTTTAATAAATTCAGTGGTGTCGACCCAATATTAGGTCCTGAAATGCGCTCAACTGGTGAAGTAATGGGAATTGGTAAAACCTTTGCTGAAGCCTTTGCTAAAGCCCAGCTAGGTAGTTTATCCAATATGAAAAAATCAGGGAAAGCATTATTATCGGTTCGCGATCAGGATAAAACAAGGCTGTTAGAGGTAGCTAAACGGTTAATTACTCATGGGTTTAGTATTGATGCAACTATTGGCACGGCAAAGGTATTACAACAAGCAAATATACCATGCCAAGTCGTAAAAAAAGAAAACGAAGGGCGACCAAATATCCATGACCATATAAAAAATGGCGAATATAGCTATATTCTTAATACCACCTCTGGACGAGCAGCTATTGAAGCCTCAAAAGTATTACGTCGAAGTGCCATTCAATATAAGGTACATTACGATACCACGATGAATGCTGCTTATGCTACAACTGCAGCGCTAGATTGCGATCCGGCACAAACTGTAACGCCATTACAGCAACTTTATTGCTAATCAAAAAGGTAAAGACGAGCGATGCTCGTCTTTTACTGTCTATACTTAAATTAACTTGAAGCTGGTTCTGTTTCATAAAACAAGCTAAAGTATCGGTTCAATATTGATTTATCTACAGCTAACTGATTGATAAAATTCCTAATATGAAGATGAATATTGGTTTTATCGCATAACATTCAATTTAACCACATAGCATTAAACAACAAAACTTGTCACCTTTGGCATATAATATTTAGTTCTATTTTATTTTATAGAAATAGAGTTTTCGCTTATTTAGCTAGGATTTGAAACTGATTACCGCTAAAATACGACGCCATTCTGTTGGCTATGGGATAAATCAAAAATAAATCTATGATACTTTCATGCCAAGATAAATTAGTTAATGAGGTTGATACGTTGTGATTACATCTGAAGAGATTAAAAGTCGATTATGGGATGGCGCCAATGAGCTACGTGGTTCGATGGATGCCAGCCGTTATAAAGACTATATGTTAGGTTTAATGTTTTATAAATTTTTAAGTGATAAAACATTATCTGCATTTAAAATCATGTCAACCCGAGATGAGATCACCGAGTCCGAGCTTATCGCCAATTATTATAATGGTATGGCTGAACGTGGTCCTCAATTAGAAAGCATGTTACAAAGTACACTGGGTTATTATGTTTTACCTCAGCATCTTTATCAAACTTGGATCGCAGATATTAATAAAGGTAATTTTGAAGTACAAAAAGTGATCGACAGCTTAAATCACTTTGAACGTTCAATTGCCAATAGTAAAGATGCCGATGACTTTAAAAATCTATTTTCTAATTCAACCTTAGATTTAACCGATACCGCCCTGGGTAGTAATTTACATGAACGCAGTAAAAATATTAAAGCCTTAATTTTATTATTTGCCGATCTTGATATGGTCGCTTTGCAAAAAGGCGATGTATTAGGCGATGCTTATGAATACCTGATTGGGCAATTTGCGATGGAATCGGGTAAAAAAGCGGGGGAATTCTATACGCCTCGCCAAGTAAGTGAAGTGATGGCACAAATCGCCGCCAAAACACCAAATATCCGTTCGATTTATGACCCAACGGTTGGATCCGGCTCATTACTGCTGACAGTTAAAAAACATTTAACGAAACAAGCACAACAAAGCTTGACCTATTACGGTCAGGAAAAAAATACAGCCACCTATAATCTAGTGCGGATGAATTTATTACTGCATGAAGTTAAACCCAATAAAATGACTATCAGAAATGGCGATACTTTAGCCCATGATTGGCCTGAAGATCCTGAGCGTCCTAGCGAGGGCGTCCAATTTGATGCGGTGGTAATGAATCCCCCATATTCAGTCAAAAACTGGAATCGTGCAGGGCTAAAAGTGAGCGATCCCCGTTTTGAAATAGCAGGCGTATTGCCGCCAGATTCAAAAGGTGACTTTGCCTTTTTATTACATGGACTATTCCATTTAGGACAAAGCGGTACCATGGCAATTGTATTACCCCATGGAATCTTATTCCGTGGTGCGGCCGAAGGCGAAATTCGTAAACGGCTATTAGAAAAGAATTACATTGATACCGTAATTGGCTTGCCAAGCAACCTGTTTACCAACACTGGCATCCCCGTTGTGGTTTTAGTGTTGAAGAAGAATCGACAGCTCACCGATCCGGTATTAATCATCGATGCATCAAATAGCTTTATAAAAGTCGGTAAGCAAAACGTCTTGCAAGAAAAAGACATCGCAAAAATTGTTGATACTTATGTATCACGTCAAGAGCAAGCTGGTTATAGCCATTTAGCCACTCGCCAAGAGATTATCGCCAATGAATACAACCTCAATATCCCCCGTTATATTGATGCCATTGATGATGATATTGCTCACGACGTTGAAGGTCATTTATTAGGTGGCATACCACAGCACAATATTGAGCAACTTGCTGTTATCCGAGCCACCACCCCCGATCTATTACAGTTGGCATTAGAGCCTGTTCGTCCGCAATATTTCATTTTAAAAGAAGAGATTAGTCAATTAAGCGCTAAAATCTTAAATGATGCGCGTGTTCTACAGCAATCTGCACAATTAGCGAAGCAAACGCAAGCTTATATTGACCGCTATTGGTCACAAATCATTGCAATTAATGATCCTGAACAGATTCACCCACTGATGGAAGCGATGTTAAACGATATAAAAAGCCTACTAGCAAGCTTTAATCATCTTGATATCTATGACGGCTATCAGATTATTGCCGAAATTTGGCAAAATGCCTTATTGCATGACAGCGAAATTATTGCCGCCACTAATTTTTATACTGCCGCACGCAACCGTATACCGAATATGGTCAGCAAAGGCAGCGGTGCGAAAAAACGGTCTGAGCAAGACGGCTTTATCAGCAGTCTAATCCCAAGCGAATTAATTGCTCGTGAATTATATGCCGATGAGCTAACCAATATAGACAACAATAAACAGCAAATCCAAACCCTAGAAAGTGAACTTACGGATCTGGTCGAAGCAGCCAAAGTGGAAGATAGCCCTGAGTATGATGCGCTGTATGAATCGTTGAAAAAGAACGATGACGACGAACCGCTTGATACGTTTGATAATAAAAAACTCAAACAAGAGCTAAAAGAAACACCAAAAGATACTGAAGCGTATTTAATACTTAAAAAAGTCGATAAATTAATCAGCCAAAAATCGACATTAAGCAAACAAGTTAAAGCGGACGAACGAGAATTAAAAGAAGCAGTACAAGAACGGATTTTAAACTTAACGGATCAAGAAATTGACAGGCTAATGTACAAAAAATGGTTTGGCAATACCATTGCGTTACTGAGCGAATTAATCGAGAAACCGATTAAAGCCGAATTAAAAACCCTGCAAATGTTAAACGAACGTTATCAAGATACCTTAACTTCGATTGATAAAGAGATCGAACAACTCGAAGCCGAGTTACAAGCAATGATGCAAGATCTGGTGGTAACGCAATGAGTGAAAGTAAAAAATTAATTCCTAAGCGGCGGTTTAAGGAGTTTGAAAAATCTAAGGAATTTTGTCAAATTGAGTGGCAAAAATTAGTAGAACGCTTGACAGTTATGAGTAGTGCTCATTGTTTACCAAGAGTTGAATTTGAAGATATTATTTCAGAACAAGGTGAACTTAATAAAGATGTATTTAAAAAAATTAATGATAAAAAGGGAATTGAATTTAAAAAAGGGGATATTCTTTTTGGAAAACTTCGTCCTTATCTAAAAAACTGGTTATATGCAGGTTTTGATGGTATTGCTGTCGGTGACTTTTGGGTCTTTCGCCCAACTTTTTCTAATGGTGAATTTATATATGCATTGATTCAAACAAATCAATACCAAATAGTCGCAAATCAATCTACTGGCACAAAAATGCCTAGATCTGATTGGAATATTGTTTCTAATACTAAATTTATAGTAACAACAAATAAAATTGAACAAACCCAAATAGGCGAATTCTTTAAAAAGCTTGATAACCTTATTAATACTCAACAAAAAAAATTAGAAAAAGCCAAAACCCTAAAATCTGCCTATCTGACGGAAATGTTTCCGAATGAGGGGGAATTAAAACCACGTTATAGATTCTTAGGCTTTAAAAAAGATTGGTCTATAACTCAATTTAAAAATTTAGCTAATATAAGAAGAGGTTTAACTTATACCCCTTCAAATTTAGCTTTAGATGGAGTAAGAATTTTACGTTCCTCAAATATTGATAGCGATAGATTTATTTTAAGAAATGATGATATTTTTATTGATCAGAGTTATGTAAGTATTTCTTTAGTAAAAGAAAATGATATTTTAATCACATCGGCAAATGGATCTAGTCGATTGGTAGGAAAGCATGCATTAATAAAAATTACTAATAATGAAAAAGCTGTTCATGGTGGTTTTATGTTATTAGCTACGTCAAATCAACCATTTTTTACTAATGCTATAATGAGTTCAAACTGGTATAGGAAATTTCTTAATACTTATGTGGCTGGTGGTAACGGTGCAATTGGAAATTTAAATAAAACTGAATTAGCTAATCAAGATATAAGCATACCAACAACCTTGGAACAAACCCAAATCGGTAATTTCTTTAAATTACTCGATGATAAAATCGCCCTAGAGCAAAAAAAACTAGATAAATTAAAAAACATCAAACAAGCCTATTTAAACGAAATGTTTGTATAAAAGGAGTTAAGCAATGAGTCAGGTTGTAAAAGATGCCGCAGAAAAAATTTTTCAAGAAAATTTTGTCAGGGAATTAGAAAAATATAAATGGCTGGCGCCTGATTTTTTAGATGGCAATCAACGTAAAGTAACGGTTAATGATTTAATCACCCATTGGCGGAGTGAACTTAATCGGCTTAATGCCGATCAGCTTGAGGGCGTTGAATTAACCGATAACGAATTTAGCCAAGTAATGGCAAAGGTTAACCAACTACAAAATAGTTACCAAGCGGCAAAATTGCTCGCCATGGAAGAGTCAAAAGGCAAAATCGATGGCATTTATCGCGATGATAATCCGCTTATCACCCGTAAACAAATTACCTTAACTATCTTTAAAAAAGCTGAAGTGCGTGGCGGTGACTCAAGTTATCGCATTGCCCGCGAAGTGCAAACGCCTAACGGTAATCGTTTTGATTTGGTGCTATTAATTAATGGGTTACCGTTAATTAATATCGAACAAAAACGTACCGATAAAAACCTTGACGAAGCATTTGAACAGTTTAAGCGTTACTATCGAGATGGCGAATATAGCAACAACTTTATGGCTTTTTCGCAAATGATGGTAATAAGTAGTGAAATCGAAACTCGTTACTTTGCCACGCCTAAATCAATTAATGACTTTAACCCTAGCTTTGTGTTTCATTGGGCAAATAAATTCAATAAACCGATCAATCATTGGCAACAAGTCATTGAACACTTTTTAATGATCCCCATGGCGCATCAAATGGTGGGCGACTACTTAGTCATTGATGAAGCCAAAGAGGAAGAAAACCGCCGACATATGCTAATGCGCCCTTATCAGGTCTTTGCTTTGCAAGCGGTAGAAGGAGCGGCATTTGGTTGGGATAACCCCGATAAAAAACCGCATGGCGGATTTGTTTGGCATACCACTGGTTCCGGTAAAACCATTACCAGCTTTAAAACAGCCCTATTTTTATCGACCAGAGCGGGTTTTGATAAAGTGGTCTTTTTGGTGGATCGACGGGAACTTGATAGTCGCACCAGTGACAACTTTAAAGCCTATGCTGCCTTTGAGCCTGTCACAGTTGATGACACGCATAGCACTGTGCAACTTAGAAAACACCTTAGCACGCGCCAAAATGGTATTGTGGTAACCACTATTTTTAAACTGCATAATTTGGTTAAAGCCCTTGAAGAGGGTAAAGATAATCACTTAGCCAATAAAAAAATTGTCTTTATTGTTGACGAAGCACACCGTTCCACCATGAAAAATATGATGGGCGATATAAAAAACCATTTTAAAATAAATGGGTTATTTTTTGGGTTTACTGGTACGCCACTGTTTGACGAAAACAAAATTAAAGGCAAAATAAACGAAAACAGCGAAGTGATTAATACTACCGAAAAGTTATTTGGTCCTAAATTACATCAATATACCATTGATGAAGCCATTGCTGATGGTAATGTGCTTGGATTTCATGTTGATTACATCAATACTGGCGAATTTAGCAGTTATGAAGATTTACGCGATAAACTTATTGAGCGTATTAAAATCGAAAAACCAGAACAATCCGATCGCGAAATCGCCCGATTAGTACATAGCTGGAGCGAAACCGAAGTTGAAAAGCAAGCTATTGATAAAGGGCTATTAATTTATCATGATCAAACTCATATACCACAAGTGGTTACAGAGATTTTAAATAACTGGCAAGCACAATCCCAACAGCAACAATTTAATGCTATTTTAACCGTCGCTTATAAAGAGCGGGTGATTGCCTATTATCAGGAATTTAAAAAACAACTGGCAAGCCAAGAGCAAAAAATCAATATTGCCATGACCTTTAGCTTTGGTAACGAAAATGATCCGGATAATGTCGATCCCGAGATTATCAGCGCCATGTTTAACGATTATGCTGAGTTTACTAGCATTAAGTTTATAGCAGGTGATAAAAAACATGGCGAACAAGCCTATTTTGAGGATGTGGTCGAGCGTGCTACCCGTGGCGGTAGTGGTCGTAATGGTAAAAACATTGATTTAGTGATTGTCGCTGATCAGCTATTAACTGGTTATGATTCTAAACGACTCAATACTCTTTATGTTGACCGCACCTTAAAGCTACAAAATTTAATTCAGGCTTATTCACGCACCAATCGCGTGTTTGGTTCTAGCAAAGAGTTTGGCACAATTGTAAATTTCCAAACCCCACGCCTGACCGAACAAATGGTTAACCAAGCGCTTGAGCTATACGGTAGTGGTGGTAGCAGTAGCAAAGCGATTGTTGAAACCTATGCCACTGCTGTGCGCATTTTAGCCAACGATTTGGAGCAATTAGTTTTAACCTTAGCCGATCCAACCCAATGGCAATTAATTCAACATGATGATAAAAAACTCACTGAATTTAGCAAAGCTTTTAAAGTTGCCAATGATCAGCTTAATATTGTCCAACAATATTATGAATATCAATGGGATAATGCTACTTTTGGTATGACCGAGCACCGTTGGTTGCAATATGTTGGTGCATTTAAAAACTTAACCGCTAAAGAAACTACCACTAAAACGCCAACCATTGTGCCCACTTTAATTGGTAAAACCAAATTAGCAGGCACACAGGTGATTGATGCTGCGCATATCCTTAGCTTAATTGGATCTAAAGTGTCGCATGTTGATGGTGTACAAACCATTAACGACGAAACTAGGCGCATTATCTACGAACAAATTCAAGAATTAAGCCAAATGGGCGAAGATCAGCAAGCAAAAATATTGAAAGAATTTGTCGATACCGAATTATTAACCGGTCGCCTATCCAGCCAAGTCCATTTTGATCAAGCGTTTACCGATTGGAAAAACGCTAGAATCAAACATGCCGTTAACCAGTTTGCTAACGAATGGGGTATTGATAGCAAGCTATTATTACAAGCAATAACGGAGTTTGAACTATCAAAATCGGATATTGTGCCTTATTTTGCTGAAATTATTCAAACGATTGACTTAAGCAAAGCAAATAAAGATATTGATAATTTATTTATGCTCAATCTCGCCTTACATGATGAACTTCCACGTTGGATGACCGAGATTAAACAACAATTTAACTGATTACTTTTAAATAGACCCAAACCATTAAAATAAGGTTAATTAAAAACGGATAATTATTTATGGCTTACTATACCAACATCTTTTCACCCGAAACGTATCAAGCTTTTATGAATTCAGATAAAACAGTATCTGGTTTTCGGGTTTGACAAAAATTATTGGCAGAAAAAGTAAAAGCTGGGGATATTTTTATTTGTTATCTCACCCGACTATCTCGCTGGTGCGGGCTGCTTGAAGTGGTTGATGGTCCTTATGAAGATAGCACGCCCCTTTTTTTAGCATCGGATGATCCGTTTATTATACGTTTTCATGTTCGGGCTAAAGTGTGGTTACCATTAACCCAAGCCATTCCTATTCATTCTGACCAAATTTGGCAACATCTTTCTTTTACCCAAAACATGGATAAAAATAGTAGTCGTTGGACTGGATTGCTGCGTAATAGTTTAAATAAAATCAACGAAAAAGATGGCAAGTTATTAATGCGCTGCCTATTACAGCAACATGACATCGCCACTGATTATCCCCTTAATGAACAAGATCAAAAGAAATTAAAAACCCATACTGTCAATCGAACCGATAAAGTGGTTGAGGTTTCAGTCCCGAGTGATAATGAACTGGTCGATGATGAAGCCCCAAACCAAACCCCAGAAGTACGCGAATCAATCAAAATGCAAGCATTACTTGCCCAAATTGGTGCCTGTATGGGGATGAAGATTTGGCTACCGAAAGCCGATCGCAGCCGAGTATTAAAAGAGTGGAAAAAAGGCACCGAAGCATTATTAGAAAAATTACCACTTAATTATGACGAAACCACTTTAAGTACCATTGAACAAATTGATGTGATTTGGTTAAAAGGGCGCGCTATCATGCGTGCGTTTGAAGTCGAACATACCACTTCGGTTTACTCTGGTATTTTACGCATGGCGGATTTACTCGCCTTGCAACCCAATATGAATATAAATCTCCATATTGTCGCCCCAGATAGCCGGCAGGAAAAGGTATTTCAAGAGATCCGCCGACCAGTATTTTCGTTACTAGAAAGTGGGCCATTATCGGAGCGTTGTAGCTATATCCCCTACAGCAATTTAAAAGACCTTAGCAAAGTCAAACATTTAGACCGTATGACTGATGCGGTATTAGAGGATTATACGGAGCATGAAGAATAAAATTCATTTTTAACTGCTTTTACTTTTTTATCATTATTAGGCAAATCAATCTACTCAATAATATTTTAAATGGTTATTGTTTATTTGCTTTTACCCTATAATTTAAAAAAATTTATTAAAATTACATAGTGGACTATAATAATTGATACTAGATAGCCTATGGAGTATCTCTTTTGTTTAATGACAATGAAATACCAATCAAAAACGCTAGTTCCTATCAAAATTATTGCAACTGGCGTGGCATTACTACCTAATAAACTTGAGGCTACAGAATTAGATAAAAAACTGAATAAACCGGTAGGTTATTCGCTTAAGCGCCCAGGTATCCTCTATTGTTATCATGCTAATCATCAATTACAGCAAGCTGATTTGGCCGTCAGAGCGATTGATGATGCCCTAATTGCCTGAACGGTATGGAAAACTTATCTTCTTAAAAAAATAACTTCAAAAAGTTGGTTTGTTTTTTAATTGTATTTACTTTATTATCCCCTTTATAAAATCTCTTCTATTGAATTTATAAATATTTCATTATTCTTAATTTCATTAGGAAGTTTCTCAATAAACATATCAAATTTTTCTTTTCCTAAAAACTTTTCAATATTAAATAAAAATAAAGGCAAATTAGATGATTCTAAAACATTATTAAGTTTTACT
>NZ_LZHM01000032.1:0-4397 GCF_001690875.1 Gilliamella sp. wkB18 | reverse complement strand
AATTCAGGTGCTTTTCGCTTAAGAGAGTTTAGAAACGTCAAAGGTTCACGCCCCAAAGCGCTACCAACATCGTGTATTGAAGAAGGGCATCAATTTAAAGCGAAATTTATCACAATAGACAATAAAATTTATGACAAAGCGTGGGTAGCCTACAGTTCTTACCGTTGGGATAAAAAAACGGTTGAATATTATCGTCAAAACGAAGACAAACGCAAACAGCGTTTTACTGAAATTGATTTAACCCAAACCAAACCAGAAGAGATGGCGGCATCTCAAAAACGCAGTTTTTCATTTAACGACTTTATGCATACAGGCACACAAGAACGTTACTTGCTTGAACTTGAATGCAGCGATAAAGAAGTACTTGACTATTTTGATACAGAACAACAAACGGCATATCAAAAATCATTAAAAGCAAAAACAACGGCACTAAATACCTCAGCCAATAAAGAGATAGGCAAAGGGGTGTTTTATGCCCAAAAAGTGAATTTAGACGATTTAATTAACAACACCACTGAAGAAGTACTGCGTCATTTTAGCACCTTATTTTGCACGGCTAGCCATTTTAACTCATTAAGAAAAGCGGTCGGTGGCGTGCATAAAGAATTTGAACAAACCATAAACAGCTATCGAAGTGAAGCACGAGAGCATTCAAATTACAAAACCGATGAAATTGGGGTAATACTGGTGGAAGACAGCTTTGGACTAGCCGAAGAGCTTTCAGTCCAACGCAGACAGCTATTAGCGCCGATAGTCAATGGATTAGCGGGTCGCAGTCAAGAACAGGTGATTGCTTTACAAAAAAGATTAAGCGCAAATTTGGGTAAAACCACCGAGAAAATTATTCTTGAAGGTAAAGACGAAATAGGCAACGATATCGACCCTGATATCATCAAATCGTTTTATGCTGAAAATATTTTAGATCTCAGTTATAACCAGCAGTATAAAGAGATTAATAGCACCCCTAGCTATTTACGATTTAGCACCCCGCCTCAGGGTTGGTTAGAGCATAAATCTGAGAACAACGTACGTACAAAAATAGCCGCAAATTTAGTCGGTCCACGAACCAAAGCAATTCAAAATTATTTTAGCAAGCAACAATCACAAGCAAACAATGATAGACCTTTTCTTTACTTTAAACCCGAAACAAGCTATGCCCGTAATCAATATAACAGCATAGAAAGTTATAAAGATATCTTAAAAATAAATCATCAACCCACCGAGGCATCGGAATGTATTTTATTTGCGTTTTATAAAGATTCAGTAAATAAAGATGAATTAACGCTCAGAAAAAGAAGGGCGGCAATAGATGAGCTAAAAAATCACTATAACCCAAACATGAGACCCAACACCGGTACACCAGACCAGATTTACCTTGATGAAATTACCGTGTTAGATGTTATTGGTGAGCGTGAATTTGCCGCAGAAAATGGCTTACCGTTAAATGGCGTAGCTTATGAAGCAGCCATGAGCTTAACAGCCAAGTATTTTTATTTTAGGTACCTAAGTAATAAAGGGGTTGGATATTCAACCAACAATCCGCCATTAGGCGATTATCAACGAGTTAAGATTAGCGCTGAGCAAAAACAGAAAATCTTAGCGCTTTATAAACAAAATAGCGATAGCCCTATCCATGGTGATGACTATGATGTTGTTGTTGTCAGGTACCCCAATGCTAAAAATATCCTTGCCGAATGGCGAAGGGATGAAGCTTGGAGTAAAAAAGAATCCAAACGGTTAAACGAAGCTTCTTATAGTCAATACCACGCATTAAATAAAACACTGTACCAAAATTTAGTTACCTATGTGGAAAAGGTCTCTAACGATTACTTCAATTATGTGTTATGGCTATTTGGTGAAAAAAACACCCTGCCATTTTGGTTAGACGAATGTGCCCCAGATACCTCAGACCGGCATCTAAATGCTTTATCAAGTTTACATATTATTTTAGATAATGATTTTATTGGCAGTCTTTATTTAGACAAACAAGCGGAGTTATGGACACTATTAATAAATAATGAAACGAGTATTTATCATCATTTCATTGAGGGCAAAGAAGGAAGCTATACCCTATTTAATGTTGCCTCTGGTAATGTGAGCGAAGCTGACAAACAACTAACGGCCGAAGTAAAAGCGATATTAGCAAAAAATGACACAAATAGTGAAGCACAAACAACCGAGGTTGCCAACCCGCTATCGGGCATAAAAACGGTGTTAGATTTAGCCGACCCGATAATGAACTTAAAAATTAAAGAAAATGTCACCGTAGGGGCTTACTTAACTGAAGAGCTGGTTAAGCTCTCAATGACCAACATAGTCAAAACGTTATCCCACAATTCAACTTACAAGCTAAATACCGCCATTGCTGACAAGCACCTAATCCAAGCAATGAATATGTTTACCACCGCAACGCATAAACAATACACCGTAAAGGTACCGGTAAGTAATTTGCAGGCATTTTTAGACACCTTAGGCAATAGCGCCAAAGTGGTCTTCCCAACGGAGCGAGGCGGCAAACTTGTTACCTCAGCAGGGAAAAAAATTCAAGGTCGTTATTTTGCAACCCAAGAAAAATTTGTTTTAAAAAGTCTAGACATTAAAAAAGCACAAGGACAACACGTAGAGCTTAATTTACTCATGACCTTTGGTTGTGATGCACAGCAGCTCAACTTTGAAAGCACCATGACCACCAGTCAGGGCACAGCCAAAGTAGAAAAGTTTAAAGAAGCCCATGTAATTAGTTATGATGAATTGCAATCAGCTAAATTGAAAGCAGAAAGCCAGTGGCGAAGCACTGTATTAGACACCTCAGCGACGGGTATTGTTAATGTATTGACGTTAGCTTATCAGCATATTCAAATTAAGAATTTACAGGAAAAACTGAGCACACTAACCGATTCAGTCTTAATTGATAAAGTATCAAAAGCCTTATTTAGGACTTATTTAGATATAGCCCTAACGGCATCTGAAGCGGCAATCTCCGGCATCAAACTGGCGGCTCTTTTTGGTGAACGTAACGAAAGCTTATTAAAAGTACTCAATAAGCTAGGTAAAGCTGGGAACTTTGTTGGCGCAGCAGGTAAAGTATTGGCATTGGTGGATAGCTTAAGTGATATCTGTCGTGCCAATAAAGCATTAGCCCGGGGTGATGTTGGCGCCGTTAGTTTTATGGTCAGTTCTTGTATTGGTTTTGCAATAGCCGGATTGGGGTTATCGTTTGCGTTGTCTGGACCATGGGGGCTGGTTTTAGTTTTAGCGCCATTTATTCTTAATTTTCTATTTGGCACTTACGACGACGGTAGCCAATGGGACGAAATGGACAAATGGATAAACCGCTCCATATTTGGCAACCTAGCTCGCAATGACTTATACCCACCTTACCCCATTAGTGATACGGGCAACTACCTATCCGAGCAAGATTTTTATTTGGCATCCCGAAAAGGACTTTGCCAAACCGCCCACCATGAAGTGAATGCAAGCGATTTGGGGAAAGAAGGTCAACAAAATCTAAAAAATAGTGCGCCCACTAAAGTCACGGGAATCGTTTGGGGAACCGATGACCAACGTGAAGTGGTAGAGGCAATAAATAAAACCTCAAACAGTAAATTGTACAATCTAAACTTAGTGATGCAACTGCCTGACTTTGTGGAAGATAAAGCGAAATTTGAAGGAACAGTCACCATCCGCCACCGTGGTGAACCACAAGAGACCATATTAGAAGTTAGTCATGGTAAAAAGGAATTAAGTATTAAACCGATACAATACAATCCAGCCTATTTTAAACTGGTTAATAAAAATATGATAAGGAATGTGGAAGGGGAGGCTTATAACTACTTTCAACCTAAACCCCAAGAATTGGGAAATACGGTTAAAAATTGGTATGCCATGCAGCAAGTGATGGGTATCGATATTAAAACATCGCAGGAAAAAGCGGCAACACCAGCAGACAGCGCCACCACAGAGGTTACAACGACCAAGCCAAAAGCGCCAAATATCGGTTTATTTATGATAAACCAACTAGTAGGGCGGGTAACTGGTCAGTTTGAAGTGATTTGCACCGTTCAATATTGGCCAACGGGGAAAGTGGATGAACAGGGTAAAAAAGTGTTTCCATACTTACTGTCATACCAATATACAGCTGATACGAGCCATAAGCCGAAGCAGTGACAGAATCGATTAACAAATTTTAACTAACAGGTAATAACTGATGAAAACACAAATCAAAAAAGTCTTAATATTAGGTAGTAGTTTACTGATGTTATCGTTACTGACAGGGTGCGATTTTACCGATTATAAAACTTTGATACAAAATGACAATGATTATTATAATCCAAGCGGTTATAAATCAGTTTGTTTAAGGGTCGGTAAGGTTTATGAAGATATGTATCCTTATACTA
>NZ_LZHM01000031.1:0-3513 GCF_001690875.1 Gilliamella sp. wkB18 | reverse complement strand
TAATGACAAGCTGGGCAAACCCGAAGTAGCCGTAAAAGGCATTGCAGTATATGGTGCGGCAAACAATAAACAGAAATTAACCTATTTACCTAAGACAGCGACGTTTGAATTTGACGGTGAAAATAATGGGTATGCCAAAATTCGGAAAATCAACAACTGTGATGTGCCAGCGGTTTTGGTGGATAAAAATGGCGATGATGATGCCCCGCATAAGGGCTATGTCAAATTAACCTCGGTGACGTCATCGACTTTCGAGCCAGGAAAGCTAGATAAAATTGTGGTATTAAAAAAGCCGGCACCAATAAAGAAAGGCGATTTTATTGGATATATTGGTCATAATGTTAGTCAATCGGAACGTTTTGACGAGCCCAAAGAGGCTCCGTTATCGACCATGAAGCGAGCATTAGACACTAACTTACCACAGCTAGCACACGTTGAATTATTTACCTGTGATGATTTGCCGGCATTTATCAGTAAAACCCGAGTCTTAGCAGAGCAGTTACCGGAAAGTGAAAAGACCATTTTATTAGTTGAAAAAGAGGCAAGATTAATTCAGGCCGCTAAAGCTGAAGGGACGTTACCGGCAGGATTGGGGATACAGTTTATTGGCAATGCTAGTGATTATTACGTTAAAGTTAAGCCAGAATATACATTAAAGTTATCATCCAATCTTTCAGATAATGCAAGTAATATGGTGATTAAAGGGATAAATGGGGTAGTTGAAAATAAGGAGGGTGAAGTTAGCAAGCACCGTTTAACGCAGGCAGATAAAACGGAGTTGATTAACCGTTATCAAGTGAATTATCCGGAATTAACCCTAGCTGATATTCCTGATGAAGTTGAATTAGTGAGTGGTATATCGTCATCGAATGAGAATAATGGCACGGAATTAACCATCCGTTTTGTGGTAGAAAACAGACATTACTGGATAGCCACGAAAGAGGTTTTTCACCTACAAGGAAAAAATGGGCAACTAAATAGCTCGATAAATTATTGGAATCACTTTCCACTATCATTAACTAATTTACCGGCAGCGACAGAGCACAACACGGTGTATTACCCGCGTACTGTTTCACTAAATGAGCAATCGAGTAATACAAGTTTTACAGCAGTTGATGATGCCGCTCCTGATTCGGTGTGGCGATATATACAGGCGGGGAATAAACAAGGGATGCCAATACAAGGTTGGGTAAACACTAAAAGTGGCGCACAGCAACACATAAAACGAGTTAGCCCATGGCACTGGTCAGGTTTTAAAACGATAGAAGAGAAGGCAACGGTAGGCGAATTATCCGATAAAATCAGCAAAAATAACGTTGCCACCTTAGATTTAGCCGATTACACGCCGGCGATGCGAGAATTACAGCAAATTTTAACCGGCACACTAATATATTCAACCCAACGAAAAAAAGACCTACCGCCACCGACTTTTACGGATAGGGATTTAAAGGAAGGATTACGCAGAAGTTGGACAGCGGAGCAGATAGGGCATTTACTGGTGAAATATGAAAGTGAATGGTATGCTGATGAAGAATTAAGTAAATGGAATGAGATAGATAACCTATATGAACAAGAAAAACAGCAAAAAAAAGAAATCATCGAAGAAGAGTTAAACAAACTCGGACTAACCTTACCTTATCAGCGAGACTCTGCCATGAAAAAAGTGGACGAAGCGCACGAACATGTCAAAAGCAACTGGCAACTAGAAAAAGAAGAGCGCATAAAACCATCTTTATGGTGGAAAGAAGTGGCACAGGCACAAGCCCAAAATCAAACAACTAGCACAGAACAAAGTGAAGCTAATACGCCTAAACTGACCAATCTATCAACTAACGGCAAGGCATGGTTTATTCATCCTGTGGCGATGATGGATTATTTTAAAGTTGAAAAAAATAAAGGCGTTTGTCCTATAACACCTGACTATAGAAGTCATTTTGTTTTACATTGTACTGATGGAAACATGTCAGAAGAGACTATCAAGGCAATAAATAATGTTAACAATCCAGATAAAAAAATAAGGAGTAAAGCTCATAAATATATTATGAGAAATGGGGATGTAATTGAAATATGGCCTTTTACCGAAAAAAATGTATGGGCTACAAAAGCTGAATCTAGAAATAATTTAAAAGGAAGAATGTTCCATGTCGAAATCAATTATAAAAGTCCGGATGTACCTACAGATAACCAATATCAAGCTCTTGCTGATTTATATATTGAAGCTTCCGATATTGAAGGATGTTGGCCAATTATAGTACCTCATATAGAAGTTGATAGAGGCATTCCAAATGGTCATGGTGATCCTACAGATTTTGATTATAATAAATTTTATTCTATCTTAAGAAGTAGAAATGTACCGATAGATGATATTCCTCATTTCGAACATAAACGATACTGGGGATATAGCAAATCAAAAATTCCATTTGCAAATGATAAATATTCATGGCCTCCAATTTTATCTGGAAATCCGCATAAAAAATAAGGTTATTATATGAAAAAATTAATTTTATTATTTTTGCTATTACCTAACTTGTTATTAGCTCAAGAGGTATATACTAATTCATCCTATCAAGAATTTTTATCTTTAGGAAGTATGGAAAATGGTAAGCAGAATTTCTTAAATCTTGAAAATGGAATGATAGATTGGATAAATTTAACAGAGTTACAGAAAATGGAACAAACAGATATGTTATCGCCACATACTTTTTGGGATAAAGTTAACAAAAACTCTATAGGTTTTTATGCTAATGGTTATGAACCATTTTGGAATGCTAAAATAAGTAAGAATAAATTGCAATTCATATCTCTAAAAGAAAAAAATATAAATATTGCCATAGATATAAAAAATTCTTCTTTAACAAGAAATTTTTTGGTTGTTTTTCATTCTAAAGATGGTGTATATGGCTTAATTCGTAGTCTACCCAAAGGAACTTTTTGTGAAGCAAATCTTGATGAGATAACTTCAATATATGAAATTTTTATTGATTATAAAGGTGAAATATTTGAAGGTTGTGCATATTTAGATAAATTATAAATTGTTTTTAATAGTAAAAAGCCACGGTAGGCGAATTATCTGATAAAATCAGCAAAAATAACGTTGCCACCTTAGATTTAGCCGATTACACGCCGGCGATGCGAGAATTACAGCAAATCTTAACTGGCACACTAATATATTCAACCCAACGAAAAAAAGACCTACCGCCACCGACTTTTACGGATAGGGATTTAAAGGAAGGATTACGCAGAAGTTGGACAGCGGAGCAGATAGGGCATTTACTGGTGAAATATGAAAGTGAATGGTATGCAGATGAAGGGTTAAGCAAATGGAACGAAGTTGATGAGCTATTTGAAGAGGAAAAGCAACAACAAAAAGCGCTTATTGAAGCGGGGTTAGATAAACTTGGCATCACCGAGCCTTATCAGCGAGATTTTGCCATGAAAAAAGTGGACGAAGCGCATGAACATGTCAAAAGCAACTGGCAACTAGAAAAAGAAGAGCGCATCAAACCCTCACTG
>NZ_LZHM01000030.1:0-10288 GCF_001690875.1 Gilliamella sp. wkB18 | reverse complement strand
TTGTTGTTGAGTTACAGTCAAGAAAAAGACAAGGCTAACTATGTTGAAAAACTTACTCGAGCGCAGTACTACACTGCATTGGGGGATGTGTATACAGCAGCGTTTGAATTACAACACCGCAATGACCACAACTATGGTGAAGACGCCACACATGAAGCATTAATTGCGGCTAAATTGGAGCGTAGTTTTTTTGATGGTCGAGATAAAGGGTATATTATTCAGCAATTAACGGTGGCCAAATCGGGCGATGTGGCAGATGATAACCGTACCACAATTGGTTATAACTCACAAATTACCGACAGTATTAATATTGGTGCGGAAATTTTTGCATCCAATCGAGGCGCTGGAGGGGGTATTCAGGCAGGTTGGGATGTTAATGAGCAGACTAATTTGTATACGAAAGTGTTAAATGATGTGGACTCTACTTCTGGGCGAGGCATTACCACGGTAGTGGGCGGTCGAACCAAAGCGACCAGTGAGCTGGAGCTTTATTCTGAGCGTCAATTCAAAACTAGCAAAATCGATCATACTACTTCAGATGTGTATGGTGTCAGTTATAAACCTACCGAAGCACAATTTATTGAAGGCTCTTACTCGGTTGGGCGTGTAAACAACCGTAATCGTGACCGTACTAGTTTATCGGGTCATGATGAAACGCGTCGTGATGTTTATGCGGCTGGTTACGGCTATAAAAATGATTGGTTCCAAATTCGTAACCGTCTGGAATATCGGATTGATGAAGGTAGTGAACGGATAAGACAATGGGTCACCACCAATAGGGCGAAAACGATTGTCAGTGAAAACTTAAGTTGGTTAGCACAGTTTGATTTTGCAAAAACTTTTGGGAATAAAGACACATCGAATGATGTGGTGAGCAACTATACTGAATCAATGATTGGTTTTGCTTATCGTCCTAAATTAATAAACAATCTGAATTTATTTGGGAAACTGACTTATGTTTACGGGTTAGATCCGGACGATCAGCTGATAGCGAATTCGACCTCATCGAGTGGGAAACGCTATACTTCAAGTTTGTATGACCAAAAGAGCTGGGTGTGGTCGTTAGAAGGGGTTTATGAATGGAATGCAAACTGGGAAACTGCATTTAAAGCAGCCCATAGGCAAGGTCATTTACGCTATAAAAATGAAAGTAACTGGTACTCATCAGGGGCGAGTTTGTATGCGCTGCGTTTAAATTATAAGACAGGCGATTGGGAATATCAGGTAGAGGGTCGTACGTTACGTACCGATTTAGCTGATGACCATAAAGATGGCTTTGTGACGAGTATTTACCGCAATATTGGCGATAATATTAAAATGGGAGTGGGGTATAACTTTACGGATTATAACGACAACTTAACACACCTGAACTATCGTTCACACGGTTGGTTTATCAATGCAGTAGGGAGTTTCTAATGGACAGTTGGCAAAGTGTAGAAATTGGAAAAATTATCCCCCAAGTTGAAAAGAATTTACGCATATCAGGAGAGAAGATAATGCGAACTGAGCATAATGTAGCAGTGGAAATAAATAGAAAGATTTCTGTAAAAAAAGGTTATCGTTATGTGTCTATATTAAAACATTTGACCCAAATTTTGGGTGCATTCATTTTTATGCTTATGGCTGTATCAATAGCAAATGCTACGACAATATCAGGTAAAGTTTACTGGGATTTCGATAATCATCAAAGTTTTAATATGCCATTAAATAATATTATGGTTGAATTAAAAGATGCTTCTGGAAATAGCTTAGCTCAAACAATAACACAAAATGATGGTAGCTATTTGTTCGATAATTTGCAATTAGGGCAATATACGGTTATTGCTAGTACAAGTAATAATGAAAGCATTAATCGAACATTAAATCTTTCCAGTTCAACCGGAGAATTGGGTGTTAACCTTTTTTTACAAGGTATGGGAGGAAGTATCCATTTAAGTGTCAAGGATGAAAATAATGTTGGGGTTAAAGATGTTCCGATTACGTTGATTAATAGTGTTTCCACAAATGGGCAGCTAATATTAATAAGTGATGATAATGGTGATATTAAGATCAATAACACATTAAAAGGGTATGCCAATAGTGCTGTATTTGGTCCTATAAACTTAGATACTTCGACATATATTTTATGGGATGTTGTTTTGCCAAATAATTCTCATAGATACCAAGATACTATCGATTTTAGTTCAATGAATGGAGTAGATCAAAGTGGTACCTTTAATATTAAAGCTCTCAATCGCTGGGGTGTTGATGGTATAGTCGCAATCGATCAGAATTATGATAATATCTATTCCGCTGAAAATGATACAGGCGCAATTGGGATGGATGTTGAGCTTTATTATCCCGGTACGACAACAAAAGTTTTAGGCACGAAAACAATTACCACAACGGAAAACGGTAAATTTCGTTTTGAAAAACTAGCGGTGGCAACTTACGATATTAAGGTAACTAATGTAGCTATGCCTTATATTCCAGTAAATGCAATGAGTGCAACAATTACAATTCCCGCTTTAGGAAACCTTAGTAGCCCTGACTTTTTACTTCAAGTTGATCAATCAGATCATTCATTAGCAGGTGTTTTAGGAAATGTATTTGAGCTGGCGTTGAACCAACAGGCACAGCCGGGTGCCGATTCTGGCGTAGAAAATGGAAATACTAAACCTACTAAGGGTAGTAGAGGTTTTTCAACTGATGTCATACTTTATCAACATGATGGTACTTCATGGAAAAAAATTGTGACACAAAGATCTAATAATCAAAACGCGGGATCTTATCAATTTAGAGGCTTGACCAAAGGTAAAGATTATAAAGTTGCAATCATGGAAGACGGAATTGATGTTAATAAATATGTTTTCATCAATGATACTGATGGTAAATCATCTAGTACATCTCCTCAATCAAGGAGCCTCCATAAAGGTAGAGTTACTTTAAGTAATGGTACGCAAGATAATATTGCCGGTAAAGAAATTATTGTTACCAATCTTAATAATACAATAAGTAATCAAAACTTTTGGTTTTCACCAAAATTTAATCAGTCATTAGGCGGAATGATTGTATCGACGACTTTAAAAACTGCCAATAACCATGATAGTTATGCGACGTCGATCAATGGTCTATCTACTAGAACAGCTAGTGCCTATATGAAATTATCTTTTTATGAAGAAGATGGTGTTACTCCATTGGTAGTTGATGGTCAACCTGTTAAGGCAACTTATGAAACCCAAGGTTTTTACGGAACAAGATCGTGGGTTACTGCAAGAACGGATCGTGCAGGGATCTATTACTATTCTCTTGATGACTACGATAATACTAAATTAGATTATGAGTCGCGTTCTAATTTTTTGATCAACATTAGCCCTAATAGCGGTTTTGAAGATGTCATTATTTTCAGAGGAAAAACACCGAATAGTATTTCAGGCTACATTTATTTAAATAATAGTCATAAAGGTACAATAGGCAGTTATAATCCAGAACAAGATACGCCAATTAGTTCAAATCGTGTGGTGTTACAGCGTAAACTTCCATCAGGGAAGTGGAACGATATTACTTATTTTGCAACTGATTCTAATGGTTGGTATAACTTTACTAATTTGCCAGATGGGGAATATAGAGTTATTGCTAAAAAAGAATATGGCAATATAAGTAATATAACGAAAGATGATGTCGATTTTGAAGGTAATGACCAAAATAATACTATCAATAGTGATGGTTCATCGACTATACAAGTTACAATTAGCGGGGGGCAAAACTATAATCGTGATACTAACTTTTGGTATAAACTTAAAGTTAATGACAATATTCTTCGTGGTCAGGTCTACCTAGATACTTATAAAGGTAATGGTGAATTAGAAATTGGTCAAACTTATAATGAAAACGATTTACCGCTTTTCGATGCAGATGTTTTACTTTGCCGTCTAGGTGCTGAATCTGATTGTGTGATAGGAGGACCGCTTTATATTGCACATAAAAGAACTAATGTTGACGGTAGCTATTTATTTACTAGTACCGATGATGGTATTGTTCCAAATACAGAATATAGGGTCAAAGTGATTCGCCATGGTACAACAGCGGTGACGAACTCTACTCAAGGGCTTGCACCTTCTTATATTGTTAAATTCAATCAGAATAGTGTACCAATTACTAAAAACTTTTTAATGCAAGGTAAAGCTGAATTTATTGGTTATCCAGTTAATGATTTAAATGGAGATGTTCAGTATGCCGGCGAAAATACTTATGAAACAGGGCAAGGTAATTTCAAAATCTACTATTACAATGGAAGTAATTATGTGTTTTGGGGCGATATAGGGACTTACTACCATTCAATTAACCTAAAAATGTTACCTGAAGGAAAATATCGCATTATTCATAATAAAGATTCTAATAAAAATTATATAGATATTGCTGATATGGATCCAAATACAGAACTAGGGACATTTGATTTTGAAGTAAACTCTAGTGGTAATTTTACCCATAATAATCAACCTTCATCTAAACAGTTGTTTTTACAGGCAATTTCTGTATCGGATAAGTTTAATGAGGTGTTCTCCGGCAAAATTTATCTTGATGTGAGTGGAACTGGGGTGAAGACAGATGCATCGATTGAATTGACTGCAGCTGATTTACAACACCTTAATAGTGGAAATTTATCTGTTGAGGGGATTTTTACACCGCGTATTTATCCTGGCTATTACAATGGATCGTTAAGTAGTATTGAAAGTACGCCTGATTTCATTGATAACCAAGTATCTGCAAATGGAAAATTTGCTTATACCAAAGCGAATTCAACTCGCGGTGGTTTATATGCTACTAATATGATTTTACACTTGAAAGGACTAAATAGTAGCCAGTTTGAATTAGTGGGTAATAGTAGTGATCCACTACAAAGCTATCTACCAAACCAAATTAGAAACAATCTTGAATACATGCAAGTGTCTAATGTGACAAGTGCGCCAAATCAATATTGGTTAGTCAAACTAAAAAATAATACTGAAATTAGTGGTCAGCTTTATTATGACCTTAACGATGATGGTAAGTTTAATCGCGATGACCAGGATGTAGGACTTTCAGGCATTAAAGTTGCCCTTTATCGTAATAATCAGTTATATAGTTATACTTTAACAGATAATAATGGTCATTATGCTTTTAAAAATCTTTATGATGACAGTTATACCATTAAAGTACCTACACAAAGCGAAGATCAACGTTATGAACTTCGAAGTCCTTCTGATACTTCTCCTGTTATAACTATCAGCCCAAGCAAACCAACTGCTTCAGGTGCTGATTTAGACTTTATTTATAAGAAAAATGGCGATGCAGTTATTGCGGGTTCTGTAATGATTGATATCAATAATAATGGGACTGCTGAATATAGTTATAATAAAACAGGAGATTTACCACTTAAAGATATAAAAGTTAATTTGTATCAAGGTGTTTCAGGTAATTTAAGTTTGTTTGCCTCTGTAAATACGAATGAATTTGGGCGCTTTAGTTTTAACAATCTGCCATTAAATAATAGTTATACAGTTATGCTAGATATGCAAACGTTATCACAAGATTATGGCATAATCGTTAATGCTGATGGCAATACCAACAGTTCGTTAACGCCTATTGTCTTTGATGATAAAGGGCGTACTGAGCAAAATAAATTCTTTTTAATTGCAGGAGGTTCTAATCCTTATCCTGCCGCAGGTAATAATTCTACTTCAGCAATAAAAAGTGGCATATCAGGCGAAACACTCGTTGAGGTAGATGTTAGTACTAATGAACCTATGGCGGGTGTGTTGATAAGCTTAATTGATTCAAATGGTAATGAACTTGTTCGCCAATATAGCGATACAAACGGGAAATATCATTTTTATAATTTGCCAAATGGTAATTATAAAGTCAATGTTCTTGATCCACCGAAGGGCTATACACTTATTAAAAATAGTGATGGTACCACTCAACCAATAGATACACTATCTGGTATCAATTTACAAAGTTCAGGTGTTGAAAATAAAAACTTCTATTATAAAAAGGCAAGTATTGGCGGTATTGAAGGTAAAATCTATGTTGACTTTGCCGATAATAATAGTGATTTTGCTCGGCTAAATCATTTTGCTCATTTATTATCTGATACAACGCCGGCTACAATAGAGTTACATGAAGGATCCGATGGTAACGGTACATTGTTAATGACTCGTACATCCGTTGATGGCGTTTATAGTTTCCCTAATCTAATGTATGGAGATACAGCTCATTATTCTGTAAAAATTATAATGAGTTCTATACCTAATTATGCATTTAAGATGAGTAAAGCTGGTAGCCAACCTAGTGATGTTGTTATTCCAGTTACGCTGCTCACTGAACAAGGATCCTTCGATAATCATTTCATGATTGTCGGTACGCAAGAAATTGGTGGTAATGTTTGGATTGATGCAAATAACAATAATACTAGAGACGTTGATGAAACAATTGATGGTGTTGATGTTACTTTGTCTTATATGGCTCCGGGCAAGAATCAATATGAAGAATTGAAATCTACAACAACAGCAGATATTGCAATTAATGGTGTTAGTACATCACAACATGGTCAGTATTTGTTTGATAAGTTGCCAAAAGGAACAAATTATCAGATCAAGGTAAAAACACCTGAAGCAACTACATTAATACCTGTTAGCCAAGTTGCCGATAATGCGGACACATTTAAGTTTGAGCCTTTAAATCAAAATAGTTTTAATAGTAGTACTGGTTATAAGTATTCCGGTACTATTAAGGGACATGTCTCTATTGATGTGGACTATAGTAAAAATAAAACAGATGTAGATGATCATTTAAAAGGCCTTAAACTTGTCTTGAAAAAAGTAGTAACTACAGCGGTAAGCCAACAAGGAGACATTACTGTAGAAACGGATGCTAATGGTAACTTTAGTGTTGAAAATCTATCAATGGGGCAGTGGGTTATTACAACAGCTACCTCACAAAGTAATGTAGCTGATTGGGGTAGTTATAAACTCAGCTATACTGATAATGGTACTGGTGCTGTCGAAGCTGTAACCAATGATCTGGCTTTGAATGTCACACTTTCAACTACTAATCCTTCAGTAAATAATATTGATATTGGATATCGTGGTGATAGTAAAATTACAGGTTATGTCGTCATAGATCGAGATGGTGATCATCGTTATAGTAATGATGATATGGCGTTTAGTGAACTTTCTACACTAATTACTCCAAAATTAATCTTAACTTCTGCAACAAATAGTGTTGGTTTTACTTCAAGAGAAGTTGTGGTGAATTCTGATGGTTCTTTTGAGGTATCAGACTTAAGCCAGCATAAATATAAGTTAACTAGTGTGGTGAACGATACTAATTATAAAATTGTGTTTAGTCCATCAAACTCAACACCAGCATCAGAATCGGCAATATTTGATGTGAGCGGGGCAAATGATACAAGCTATGTTGCTAATCCTGAAACCAGAGCTTTTGGATATGCTATTAACCGTACATTATCTGGCAAGGTTTATTTTGATATTGGTGGGAAAAAAGAGGCAAGTTTATTAAATCCTCCGCTTGATGGTGCAATAGTTAAAGTTGAGAATAAATACAATAACAAGGTGTTAACTTATACTCAAACTGTAGATAGTAATGGTGAATTCTCGTTTTCAAATATTACTGAAGGTGATTGGGTTGTTACCGTGTTACATCCAACTCGTAGAAATTTGGTCTACAGTTACTTTGTTGAAAAATTAGTAACACCTAGCTTAGTTAATAACGGTGAAATTACCTATAGTGTTAATGCAAATACCGATTCAGAGATTAAGTTAGATTTAGGTATGATGGGTAATAGTGTCGTAAGTGGAACGGTTGTTTATGATAATGATAGTAATGAACAACTGACAGCCAATATTGATACAGGTGTAGTTGGGTTAACTATCAATCTCATTGATCCAAATAATGATGCTGTAATTTATGTACAGGTTCAGACTGACTCAAATGGTAAATTTAGTTTTAATAATCTGGCGCAAGGTAATTATAAAATTAGAGTGACCGATCCGTCCAACCATTTAAATGGTTATGCCATTAGTTTTAGCCCTACAGGTAAAGCTTCGACAAACAATGCTTCTGATTCGGTTGTTATTGCTTTTAATAGCGATAATACTCAGTTAGATAATCAAGATTTTGGTTATCGGGGCATTGTTGGCGTTAGCGGTCATATTTATCAGGATATTTTAGGTAAAGGCGAACATAATACCAATTATCCAACTTTAGCGGGAATAACGGTGACTGCAACCAATCAAAGTAATAACATTACGCTTACTGGAATATCCGATGCAAATGGTAATTATTTGATACAGAACTTAACACCTGATACGTGGCAAGTAAAAGTCTCGAATTATCCTCAAGGTTGGCAAAAGAGTTATGTAAATTCTGTTAGTGGCGTTACCTTAAATTCTGATGTGACAAATATTACTATTGCTTCTGGTTCAGCTGTTGGTCAAACAGTTGACTTTGGAGTAAAAGGTAGTGCGAAGATTTTTGGTAAAGTGGTGGTTGATATGGATATCAATGATAATGTTTCATTAAATTATCATGCTGCGCCTATAGATAGACCATTGAGTGATATACCTGTTTTACTTAAAGCAACAGGAATAGCAGGGAGCTCTGAGATTAGAACAACAACAGATAACACAGGTCATTATGAATTTGATAATTTAACTGCATATCATGATTATCAAATTACTATTGATGATCAAACGTTAGGATCAAGTTATCAACTCAGCTTTAGCCCTGCTATGATAAGTGGTGGGCAGCCAAGTAATAGTGATCAAGTAACATTAATAGCTGTTGATCAACAAGTTAGTGATCTCGATTATGGATATATCAGTCAACGATCATTAAAAGGCACTATCTATAAAGATTATTCTGGTAAAGGTGTACATCAGGCTTATCATTCCACCTTAGATGGTGTGGTAATAGAAGCGCAAAATGTGAATAATCCTAATATTCGGTTAACAGCAATAAGTGGTCTTAATGGTCAGTATACAATTAACAATATTGCGGACGGCAAGTGGAAGATAACGGTTAAATTGCCTTCGAATCCAGATTATGTTTATAGTTATGTTGTTCAACCACAAGGCAGTTCTATTACACCTATAACTGATGGAGCAGAAATAGAAATCAGTCAATCTTCTTCACTGATTACTAACGTTGATTTTGGTCTGAAAGGTCAAGCAAGTATTAGTGGACAAGTTGTTATTGATATGGATAGTAGTGATGGTAATGCCATTGTTGCTCAAGATATCGGTATTGATATGTTATTTCCTCATTATTCAGTTGAGCTGTTTGTTGGGGATGATTTAATCGATACAGTTGAAGTGGTAAGTACTGGAACTGATGTTAGTGAATTAGGCAACTATAAGTTCAATAATTTGGCATCAGAAGTTTTCTATACTGTGAAAGTTAGCGTTCCGGATGTTAACTATATTAGTAGTTTTATGTTAACTGATAGTAATATCGTTCCAACAACTAGCCAAACTGATAATGAAATGAAAGAAACTTATACATTTGCTAGTGCAACGGCTAACATTGAGAATGCAAGTTTTGCTTGGGGCGGTACTAGTGGTATAAAAGGTAAGGTGTTTTTAGATAAAGATGATGACGGTGTTTATGATTCTTCTATAGATTCACCGATCAATGAACTTATCACATTAACGTTTGAAAATGTGAATAACCCAGCTATCCATTTTAGCTATACAATGGTGTCTGGTACTGTGGAATATGATATTACTAATATTATCCCAGGTAAGTGGAATATCGTTGTCAGTGGTGTACCGACTACCTTAACGGCAAGTTTTGACCCGGATGATGCGCATCATAATGCTGATGGCTCGTTAAAAACACCACAAACAGTAGATATGGCAACTGTGGAAGTAGTAGGTAATTTAACTGACCAAAACTTTGGTTATATCAATGGTGGAGTTATCGAAGGTAAGTTAGTTGAAGACAGTGCTGGCACAGGCTTAATAGGGCTGGCTAACTATCCAGGGTTATCGGGAGTAAATGTCTATTTATTAGATAGCAATGAAAAACATGTTATGGATAAAGCGGGCAAACCGATGTTATCAACAACTGATAATGAAGGTAAGTTCAGTTTCCGTAACTTAGCGATAGGTAGCCATGACGGCAACAGCATCACCCATAATATTCGGGTTCTTTACGGTGAATATAATGATGGTGTTGTTAGTTCAGATAGCAACAGTCCGTTATATGAAAAAGTTCCATTCTTTGAAAAGTATACGGATATCGGCGG
>NZ_LZHM01000029.1:0-656 GCF_001690875.1 Gilliamella sp. wkB18 | reverse complement strand
ATTATATTTAATCGTAAAACCGGTAAAGTCTATGTTAACGAAAGTTACTTTTTTAACTTTAAGTTTTTACATCACCCTTCGGTATTTTTACAACCGAAAAAACGCCGAATAAAAGAATATGATTGGAACGATTTGCACGGTGTTATTATTCATAATATGTCACGTAATGCCTTAAGTTCAACCGTGTTAATGGTCTGCCAACCGGGCACGCACCAAGTGATAGATCATATTATGTTAGATCCTGCTCGTGCCGGTGCAGGAAGTACATTTGTTTGGGGATGGATCAATAGTTTTATGTTTTTTTGTGATGTTGCCAATATCGATGACGGTGAATATAAATCAGATCAAGAAGCGGAATTTAAAGCCCATAGGATTGAAGGTGAAGGCTGGCCCGAATGGATGGTCGAAGCGTTTAATGCCACATCGCAAGAAGAGCTCGCCGAAATCAAACAACGGTACCATATAACGGAATAACCCAGATGATTAAGGAATAAGGAATAATTATGCCATCAAAATACCGCCCGCAAATTTTTGGTTGGTTTGGGGATCTAGATAAAGGTCCTTATAGTGTACCTTTGCATGACGATCGCTTAAGTTATGCCAATAATACCTATTGTGCCTTTATTCGTCAGGATCACAATGATCAGATTTTTTAT